>NZ_OZ060379.1:300000-472039 GCF_964058985.1 Buchnera aphidicola (Chaitophorus sp. 3695)
TACAGTTTGTAAATGTACATCCCAATTTACTATTTTTTTTTTTTTATAAATTAATCCTTGATTATATAATATTATAAATGCTTTTTTAACTCCTTCAGACACATCTGAATCCAAAGTAAATTTTTTTCTATTCCAATCAATAGCATGACCTAAACGTTTAATTTGATCAAATATTTTACTTTTATATTTTTCAACCCATGTCCATGTTTTTTTTATAAGATACTTTCGATCATATTTTAATTGATTTTTCTTATTTTTTTTTAGAATTTTTTTTTCTATTAACAACTGAGTAGCTATACCAGCATGGTCTAAACCAATTTGAAATAAAATATTTTTTCCATTCATACGATTAAATCGGATTAAAATATCCATAATTGTTTGTTGGAAAGCGTGCCCCATATGTAAGACACCAGTAATATTTGGTGGAGGCATAATAATACAAAAAGATTTTTTAGAACTTTTTTTAATAGAAGTTTGAAAATATTTTTGTTTTTCCCAAAATTCATATAATTTTTTTTCAATTAACTTCGGATTGTAGTTTTTTTTCATATGTTTAATAACTTTATATACTTTTTAAATAATTTTTATTGAAATAAAAATATTTTATTGATTATATGAAAATATTATAAAATATTTATAAATTAGTATAACTCTTTTACATAAAATTTTTTACTTTTATAATGCTTATAATATCTTGAAATAAATTTATTTTTTAAAAAAAAGTTAATATAAAAAAACAAAATATTTAATAATTTTATTTTATATTTTAAATATAAATATATTTTTTAAAAAAATTTATTCTTTTATAAAAAAATAAAAAATATTTTTAATTAAATTTAATTTTTTAATAATATATATAACATATATTTTTTAAAAATATTCTAATTATCTATAATATAACATTATTTTTTTTATTCTTTAAAATAAATTTTTTATTTAATAAAATTTTTACATTTGAATATTTATTAAATAATTATATTAATTTTTAATTAATAGATAATTTTTATTGTTTTTTATATAATATATTAAAATTTTAAAATTTTATATTTTTAAAATTTTTATAACAGATAAATAAACTATAATTATTTTAAAAAGAGAAAATATGAACTCATTTTATTTAAGAAATTTTTTAAGATTAAAAAATTTTAAAAAACAAGATATTTTATTTTTAATAAAATATGCACAAAAATTAAAATTTGAAAAAATAATGAAACAAGAACAAAAAAATCTAAAAAACAAAAATATTGTTTTGATTTTTGAAAAAGAATCTACTAGAACTAGATGCGCGTTTGAGGTAGCATCATTTGATCAAGGTGCTAAAATTACATATTTAAATGCAAAAGATATACATATAGGATATAAAGAATCTATCGCAGATACAGCGTTAACTTTAGGAAAAATGTATGATGGTATTGTATATCGAGGACATCAACATAAAAATATAGAAAAATTAGCAAAATATGCTAAAATTCCAGTTTGGAATGGATTAACTAAATCTTTTCATCCCACTCAAATTTTATCTGATATTCTTACAATTAAAGAGATTTTTTTAAAAAAAAATATTAAAAATATAAAAATTGCTTATATTGGAGATGCTAAAAATAATATTTCAAACACTTTAATAGAAGCTGCAAATTTATTAAATTTTAATTTAAGTGTTATTTCTCCAAAAAAATATTTACCTAATAAAGAGTTTTTAAATTTTTATAATATTAAAATTAACAAAAAATCAAATAATATATTATTTACAGATAATATAAAAAAAGGAATTTATCAAGCAGATATAATTTATACAGATGTATGGATTTCTATGGGTGAAAATTCTGATAAAATAAAAAAAAAAATATCTTTATTAAAAAATTATCAAGTAAATAAAAAAATTTTGAAATTAACTCAAAATCCTTTTGTAAAAGTTTTTCATTGTTTACCTGCATTACATGATAAAAAAACTATTTTTGGAAAAAAAATTATTCAAAAATTTAATTTAAAAAATGGAGTAGAAATTACTGATGAAGTATTTAAATCTAATCAGAAAATAATTTTTCAACAATCTTCTAATCGCGTGCATATTGTAAAAGCATTAATGATTTGTAGTTTAATTAAAAAAATTAATTTTTAAAACATTTATTCTAGAAAATATTTAAAAAAATTATATAAAAATTTTTTATATTTAATATCTATTTTTAAAAATTATTTTTATAAAATTATATCAAATATTTTTTTCAAAATAAATATATTAAAATAATAAATTTATAAATAAAAGAATTTCAATTAAATTAAATTAAACTAAATTAAAATTTTTTTATATTTTATTTTATTTTCATATTAAATATTTATACAATAAAAATTTAGATATTAAAAATTTTTAAAATAAACAAAATTTTTTTATTTTATCATAAAATATTTTAAATAAACATAAAATATATTTATATATATCAATGTAAAAAATATAAATTAATTAAATATTAGATTTTTATTTCAAAATAAAAATAAATAAGGTAAATATAAAAAAATGAAAATTTACACTAAACATGCACCGAAAGTTTTTGGACCTTATTCTCAAGCTATTAAAATAAACAAATTATTAATGATTTCTGGACAAATTCCTATTAATTCTATATCTAAAAATATACCAAATAATATTAGTGATCAAACTTTTTTAGTATTAAATAATATTAAAGCTATTATAAAAAAATCTAATTTTTCTATAAAAAATATTATTAAAACAACAATTTTTACAACTTGTTTAGATAAAATTAATGATATTAATCATTCATATGAAAATTTTTTTATGCAAGAAAATATATTAATTTTTCCAGCTCGATCTTGTGTAGAAGTATCTAAATTACCAAAAAATGTAAAAATTGAAATTGAAGCTATAGCTTTTAAAAAATAAATATATTAAAGAGTGCACTAACCAAAAAATTCTAAGTGCGCTCTTTAATCTTATATAATTTCTATAAAAGTTATTTTAATATAATTATTCTAAAAAATTTGTAATTTAAAAAATGAATTTTTTTTCTTATTTTATATTTTTATGAATTTTTTTATTAAAATATGGTTTTTTTAAACGATTTTTTTTAGAATGAAATTTACGATTATAAGAAATTTTAGAAACTTTTTTTGTAATATAATTTCTAAATTTCTTTTTAACAGGTTTTTTAGATAAATATTTAAAATTTTTAAATAATTTTAAATTAATAAACTTATTAAAAATTTTTGTTTCATGAAAATTTTTTAATAAACCACTTTGAATTAAATTTTTTGGTAATTCGATAGTAGAATATGAAGAAAATATTTTTATATGACCAATATCTTTATTATTTAAATTACCTTCGTTCGCAATAGCCCCCACGATATGTCTAACTTCTATTTTATCTACTCTTCCTAAATCTAATTTATATACATCCATATTAGAATTTTTTTTAAATTGTTTTGTATTTTTATATGTTAAATTGTTATTTCTATTTTTTTTAATCCAATTTTCTCGAATCTTTGGAATATTTTTATCTTTTTCTATAATTAAAATACGTTTTCCTTGAGCTATTTTTAAAAGTGCTGCAGATAAATTTTCAAGAGAAACAGAAATATTTGAATTTATTTTAGATAATAACAGTTGATATTTTTTTAAATTAGAACTTTTTAATTCTTTTTGAATTTTTTTAGAAAAACTTTGTAAACGACATTGACTTAATAAATCTGAATTTGGTAATTGTATTTGTTTAATAGATTGTCTCATAATTCTTTCAATATTTCTTAATAATCTCATTTCTCTATATTCAACAAACATTAAAGCTTTTCCTTTACGTCCTGCACGACCTGTTCTACCAATTCTATGTACGTAAGATTCAGCATCTATTGGAATATCATAATTTATTACTAAACTAATTCTATCAACATCTAATCCTCTTGCAGCAACATCTGTTGCAATTAATATATCTAATGTTCCATTTTTTAATCTTTCTAAAGTTTTTTCACGTAATGTTTGATTCATATCCCCATTTAAAGCAGCGCTATTATATCCATTTTTTTCTAATACTTCAGAAACTTCTACAGTAGAATTTTTTGTTCGCACAAAAATTATAGTAGCTGAAAAATCTTCTGTTTCTAAAAATCTTATTAAAGCATCCGTTTTTTTTCCATACACTAACCAATAAGTTTGATTAATATCTGGTTTATTCATAATATTAGATTTAATTTTTATTTCTTTGGGATTATTCATAAAACGATGAGAAATTCTTTTAATAACATCGGGCATAGTAGCAGAAAATAATGCTGTTTGTCGTTTATTTGGTATTTTTGAAAGAATAGTTTCTACATCTTCAATAAATCCCATACGTAACATTTCATCTGCTTCATCTATAACTAAAGAGCTTAATCTAGATAAATTTAAAGTTTTTCTTTTTAAATGATCTAATAATCTTCCAGGAGTTCCAACTATAATTTGTGGACCACTACGTAAAGCACGTAACTGTAGTTCATATCTTTGACCACCATATAATGGTAAAACACGAATAGCTGAAATATACTTAGAAAATAAAGAAAATGCTTCAGACACTTGAATAGCTAGTTCTCTAGTTGGCGTTAAAACTAAAATTTGTGGAATTTTTAAAAAAGTTTTAACATTATTTAATAAAGGCAAAGCAAAAGCAGCTGTTTTTCCACTTCCAGTTTGCGCCATTCCTAAAACATCATGATTTTTTAATAAGTAAGGAATACATTTTTCTTGTATAGGAGAAGGTTTTTGATATCCAATTTCTTTTAATACTTT
Source organism: Buchnera aphidicola (Chaitophorus sp. 3695) (assembly GCF_964058985.1). Taxonomy (NCBI): domain Bacteria; kingdom Pseudomonadati; phylum Pseudomonadota; class Gammaproteobacteria; order Enterobacterales; family Erwiniaceae; genus Buchnera; species Buchnera aphidicola. Next base: position 304,772 of record NZ_OZ060379.1, read on the forward strand.
TAAAATGGAATTATTTAATTTAAATTCTAAAAATTTGTTTTTAATAAGAACCATGTAAAACATGTACCTCATTGAATTAAAGAAGGAGGGCCAGTTTACATTATACACGATAAATTTTTTTATACATTTATTGAAATTGTGAACTGGCTTAAAATATTTTTATTTAAAATTTGAACGTTTATTTAACTATATTAAAATTTTATCAGTTATTTAGTATACTTTGTAAAATTTTTGTTTATTTAAAAAAATAAATAATAAAATATTATTAAATAACTCATAAAATTTATTCATATAATTATATAAAATATTTTAAAAAACCAATAAATATTTTTTTTGAAATAAATTATAATTTTATAATTTAAAAAAATGTCAAATTTTTTATTCAATAAATTTAGATTATCATAAAAAATAGAATTATAAAATTCTATTTTTTAATAAAAAATTTTTATATGAATTTAATTATTCTGAAATTTTTTTCATACTTAATCTTAATCTTTTTTGTCGGTCTATATCTAAAACTTTTACTTTAACCAATTGATTTAATTTTAAACAATCTGAAACTTTTTCTATATGCTTTTCTGAAATCTGAGAAATATGTACTAAACCTTCTTTTCCAATTCCTATAGAAATAAATGCACCAAAATCAACTATTCTGGTTACTTTTCCCGTATATATTTTTCCGATTTCTAAATCTGATGTAATCTCTTGAATACGTTGTATAGCATGTTTAGCTTTTTTTTCCATTACAGCTGAAATTTTTACTGTGCCATTATCTTCAATTTCAATTGTAGTTCCTGTTTCTTCTGTTAACATACGAATCACAGACCCTCCTTTTCCTATAACATCTTTAATTTTTTCTGGATTAATCTTAATAACATGTACACGAGGAGCAAATTTAGAAATTTCTTTATTAGGAACATTTATTGTTTTAGACATTACTTGTAAAATAAAAGTAATAGCACGAAAAGATTTATTTAAAGTTTCATATAAAATATCATATGTCATTCCTTCAGTTTTCATATCTAATTGTAGAGCAGTAATACCTATAATACTTCCAGAAACTTTAAAATCCATATCTCCAAAATGATCTTCGTCTCCTAATATATCTGTTAAAATTACATAATTATTATTTTCTTTAATTAATCCCATTGCAACACCTGCTATAGGTTGTTTAATAGGAACACCAGCATCCATTAAAGCTAAAGAAGCACCGCATACAGAAGCCATAGAAGAAGATCCATTAGATTCAGTAATCTCAGAAACTATACGAATAGTATAAGGAAAACTTTCTATAGAAGGCATTACAGCTAAGATACTTTTTTTAGCCAATTTTCCATGTCCAACTTCTCTTCTTTTAGGAGAATTTATCATTCCTATTTCTCCAACAGAATACGGAGGAAAATTATAATGAAATAAAAAACTATCAGTTTTATCACCTAATAATTCATCTAAATTTTGAGCATCCCTTGAAGTTCCTAAAGTTACTGATACTAAAGATTGAGTTTCTCCTCTAGTAAATAAAGAAGAACCATGTGCTCTGGATAAAACGCTAGTCTTAATATCTAAATTACGAATAGTATCTGGGCATCTACCATCAATTCTTATTTTTTTTATTAAAATTTTTTTTCGAACAATTTTTTTTTCTATATCAGAAAAAATTTTATTTATTTCTAAAATATTTGTATTTAAATCTTGGCATAAAATCTTAGAAATTATCATATTTTTATATGTTTTTAATTTTTGAACACGTTTAATTTTATCAGAAATACAATAATATTTTTCTAATTTTTTTTTAGATAATTTTAAAACTTGTTCATAAAGAATATTATTTAAAATATGAGAATCATATGTCCAACTTTTGTTTTTTATTGAAGATAATAAATTTTTCATACTTTGAATTAATTTTTTTTGCTTTTTAAATCCATATAAAATACCTTTAAATATAATTTTTTTATCTAATTGATTAGATTCTGCTTCAATCATTAGAATATTCTCATCAGTTCCAGATACTATTAAATCTAATAAGCTAGATTTCATTTCATCTGTATTAGGATTTAAAACATATTTATTATCAATAAAACCAACTCTTGCTGCACCGATCATTTTTTTTACTGGTATGCCAGAGATATATAATGCAGCAGATACTCCAATCATAGAAACAATATCAGGATTAATTTTTGGATTTAATGAAACGACTGTGATAATAACTTGTACTTCATTATAAAAATTTTTTGGAAAAATCGCACGAATAGGTCTATCTATTAATCGTCCAATTAATATTTCATTTTCACTAGGACGACCTTCTCTTCTAAAAAACCCTCCTGGAATTTTACCAGCAGCATACGTTCTTTCTTGATAATTTACAGTTAAAGGTAAAAAATCTTTAATTTCTTTAACTTCTTTTTGTCCAACTACAGTGACAAGTACAGAAGTATCATCTATACTAGCCATAATAGAAGATGTTGCTTGTCTAGCAATTAATCCAGTTTCTAAAGTTACTATATGATTTCCATATTTAAATTTAAATATAAATGGATTGAGCAAAATAAATATCCTTAAAATATCAAATTAAAAATACTATTTTATAATATTTTAAACTTAATAAAACTTAAAAAAAAAAAAAGAAAATATAATTAAAAAAAAAGGGCTAAAATCGCCCTTTGTATATTTTTATATTATTAATTTGTAAAACATTTTTTTTTGTAAAAGTTTAAATTTATAGATTTATCGACGAATTTTTAAATCTTTAATGATAGAATTATACTGAAAAACAGATTTTTTACGCATATATTTTAATAACTTTCTACGTTTAGAAACCATTTTTAATAATCCTCTTCTACTAGAAAAATCTTTTTTATGGATTAAAAAATGGTTTTGTAAATCATTAATTTTATATGTTAAAAGTGAAATTTGTACTGCTGTATTTCCACTATCTAAATTATTTCTTCCATATTTTATTATTATATTTTTCTTATTTAAATTACTTGCTAACATACTTCGTTCCTATTAATTAATAAATTTATTTGTTTTTGAACGTATGATTAAAATTATATTTATTATACAAATCTTTTTTTATTAGTCTATAAGGATATAAAAATATCTGACATCTTATTTTTCCTAAACCAATAAAGTTTTTTTTAGTATTCATAATACAAATTAATCCATTTTGATATTTAGTAAATAATTTTATAAATTGTCCATTTTGAATAATTAAAGTGTCTTTTAAACTAATGTAAATTTTATTAAAATTAGAAACTATAGAATCAATAGGAATTAGTAACTTTTTAAGTTTGTCAAAAAAAATTTTCTTAGATTTTTTAAAGTACTTATTTTTAAAAAAATTTAATTGATCTAAAGTTATTGATGAATGACAAGAATAAGATGATACTCGCATTCTTCTTAAAAAAATTACATGTGCTCCACATTTCAAAAAATTACCTAAATCATTAATAATAGAACGAATGTATGTTCCAGACGAGCAAGAAATTTCTAATTCTACAATATTTTTACTTCTATATAAACTATTTAACTTATAAATTTTAACAGGACGAGCTTTTAAAGGCACTTGAATTCCTTTTCTAGCATATTGATACAATCTTATTCCTTTATATTTAATGGCTGAAAAAATAGGAGGAATTTGAAGTATATTTCCTCTTAATCTATCCAATGCAAGCCAATATTGATTAGAACTAAACCTAGCGCTAATAACATTTTTTATTTCTCCATAAGAATCTGCAGTTGAAGTTTTTTCACCTAATTTTGCAATTACTCTATATTGCTTATTAGATTTGATTAAATATTTAGAAAATTTTGTTGCTTCTCCAAAACAAATTGGAAGTATTCCTGTAGCTAAAGGATCTAAAGATCCAGTATGACCTGCTTTTTTCGCTAAAAATATTTTTTTTGTAATCTGTAATGCCTGATTCGAAGAAATTCCAGTAGGTTTATCTAATAAAAAAACTCCATGAATATTTCTTAAATTATTAGAAACCATTTATATTTTTCATTATAACTAATATATTAAAAAAAATAAATTATTGTAATGTTTTTAATAAATTAGATATTTTATTTCCTTCTATATAAGAGCAATCATCTATAAAAACTAATTGAGGAACAATTCTTAATTTTAAATTTTTTCCTAATAAAAATCGTATGTAAGAAGATGCCTGATTTAAAATTTTTATAGAAGATGTTTTTAAATTATTATTAATTTTATTCACACTAACATAAATTTTAGCATAAGATAAATCTTTAGAAATTATAACATCTAAAATAGTAGAAAATTGATTTAATCTAGGATCATGAAGAAATTTTTGAATAATATAAGAAATTTCTTTTTTGATTTCTTGAGATATTCTATTTAATCTATAAATGTTTTTATACACTATTTCATTCTTTCCAAAATTTATTTAAAAATTTTTATTTAATAAAGTTTACTATAATTTTTTAATTTTTTTAATTTTATATACTTCTATTATATCATTAACACGAATATCATTATAGTTCTTTATTCCAATACCGCACTCAGTTCCATTTCTAACTTTTTTAACATCTTCTTTAAAACGTCTTATTGATTCTAATTCTCCTTCATAAATTACTATATGATCTCTTAAAATTTTAATAGGATGTTTTCTTTTAATTAATCCTTCAGTTACCATACATCCTGCAATAAAACCAAATTTTGGAGATTTAAAAATACTTCTTACCTCTGCTAATCCAATAACTTCTTGTTTATATTCTGGAGACAACATACCATACATAGAAGATTTAAGTTCATTAATTAAATTATATATAACAGAGTAATATCTTAAATCTAAATTTTCTTTTTTAATAATTTTTTTAGCAGAAATATCTGCACGTACATTAAATCCTATAATAATTGAATGTGATGTATGTGCTAAATATGCATCTGTTTCATTAATTCTACCAACATTTGCACTAATAATATTTATATTTACTTCTTTATGAGATAATTTTTTAATAGCAGAAGAAATAGCTTCTAAAGATCCTTTAGAATTAGATTTCAAAATAATATTTAATTCTGAAACATTTTTTTTATTAATATTATCAAATAAATTTTCTAAATTAATTTTCTTTTGTTTAGAAAAAAATTTTTGTTTATATTTTTCTTTTCTATATAATGCAACTTCTTTAGCTTTTTTTTCATTACGTACTACAGTTAAAATATCTCCTGAAACAGGTAAACCAGATAATCCTAATATTTCTACTGGAATAGAAGGTCCTACTTTTAAAAGATCTTTTTTATGCTCATTTTTGATAGATTTAATTTTACCATATTCTAATCCACATAGCACTATATCTCCTTTTTTTAATTCACCCTCTTTAATTATAATATTTGATACTATTCCTCGACCTTTTGCAAGAAAAGATTCTATTACAATTCCTGTAGCCATTCCTTTTGAATAAGTAGATAATTCTAAAATTTCAGATTGTAATAATATACTATTTAATAGAGTTTTAATTCCTTTTTTTAATTTTACAGAAATTTTAACAAAAATATTTTCTCCACCTAATTCTTCAGGTAAAATATTATATTTCATTAATTCATTATTAATTTTTTCAAGATTAATATTATTTTTATCAATTTTATTAATCGCAACGATAATAGGAACTTTAGCAAATTGTGCATGTTGAATGGCTTCAATAGTTTGAGGCATCACTCCATCATCTGCTGCAATTATTAAAACTACAATATCAGTAATTTGAGCTCCTCGCGCGCGCATAGAAGTAAAAGCTGCATGCCCTGGAGTATCTAAAAAAGTAATTTTTTTATTATTTATTACAACATGATAAGCTCCTATACTTTGGGTAATACCTCCTTTTTCTTTTAAAGCCATAGAAGTTTTACGAATACAATCTAATAAAGAAGTTTTTCCATGATCTACATGACCCATAACAGTCACAATTGGGGGTCTTAAAATTTTTTCTTTAGATATATCAAATTTTCTATCTTTTATAATAGATTTTTCTAAAAAGTTTTTATGAATTAGTTTTACTTGAAATCCCATTTCTTCAGAAATAAGTTGAGCTAGATCTAATTTTAAAGATTGATTTATAGAAAGATTAATACCTGCATCGGACATTTTTTGAATTACTATAGAATTTTTTATACCCATTTTATTAGATAATTCTATGACAGTTATTTTATCAAAAATAGTAATTTTTTTATTTATAATATTTTTAGGTTTATGAAAAACTTGTTTTAAAAAATTTTTTTGAATATTTTGTTGTGAATATTTAAAATTTTTTTTAAATCTAGTAGAAATATTATAATATTTTTTTGTTTTTATAAAATTTTTTTTTAATTTATCTTTTATATTTAATTCTGATTTAAAATTTTTTATATTTTTTTTTTTTTTATTAAAAAAAGAATCTTTTTTGTATATATTTTTTTTTTTTAAGAAAGATTTTTTTGATTGAGCATTTTTTTTACTAAATTTAAAATCATTTTTATTTTTTTTTTTTGAACTATTCAAAACTTTTTTAAAGACAGATTTTTTGTTCTTAAATGAAGGTTTTTTATCAACATTATATATATATTTTTTTTTTATATCTTTTTTAAAATCTTTTTTTCTCATTTTTTCTCTTATTTATTTAGTTTAAAAAATACAATAACTTTACGAATTAATTATTTTTATCTATTTTTTTATTAATATAATATTTTTTATTAATTTAATTACTTTAAAAAAAAAAATAAGAAATACATATTATATAATAATATTTTACATGTATTTTTTTTTAATTCCAAACAAATTATGAAAAATTTATAATATGATGAATTATTTATTAAACCAACAAATATTTCTTGCAGACATGATAAATTCTCCTATTTTTTTAGAACTTAATTCTTGAATATCTAATAAATCACTTATACTTTGATTAGCTAAATCTTCTATAGTATATATTTTATGTTGAAAGAACTTAGATACAATAGATTCATTCATACCTTTTATATTCAGCATTTGTTCTTTTAAAAAAATAAGATTTTTTGGTTTTTCAAAATTTTTAGATGTTAATGATAATGCTTGTTTTGCACGTTCTTTTATTGATAAAAATAATTCTTTATTCATATTAGTTTTTTTTAAAAAAATATTTTCAGGAATTGATAATATCTCTTCAATTGTTTTAATATTATTTTTAAAGAACAAAGAAAAAGTTTTTTTATCAATATTTAAACATTTTTTAAAAATTTGATAAGTTTTGTTTTGAATTTTTTTATTTTTTATCTCTAATTCTTGTGTAGTCATTACATTTAATTCCCATCTACTTAATTGTGATGCTAATCTAACATTTTGTCCATTTCTACCAATAGCTTGAGCTAAATTTCTAAAATCTACAGAAATATCTATAAATTTTTTAATTTTATTCACTGTAATAGAAACTATTTCCGCTGGAGCCATTGCATTTAAAACAAAAGAAGAAAGATTTTTATTCCATAAAACTATATCAATTCTTTCTCCAAAAAGTTCATTTGATACTGCTTGTACTCGAGCTCCTCGCATACCAACACAAGCTCCTACAGGATCAATTCTTTGATCAGTAGTTTTAACAGCTATTTTTGATCTTGAACCTGGATCTCTTGCTATTCTTTTAATTTGAATAATTCCTTCTCCGATTTCTGGGACTTCAATTTTCAATAATTCTGTTAACATCTCTGGTCTAGATCTACTTAACAATAATTGAGATCCTTGTTTTTCATATTTAATTTTATAAAGTATACTTTTCACTCTATTACCTAAACGAAAATTTTCTCTAGGAAGCATCTCTTTATTAAATAATAATCCTTCTGCATTATCTCCCAAATCTAAAATTACGAAACTTCTGTTTATTTTTTTTACTATTCCAGTAAGAATATTTCCTTGTTTATTTTTAAAATTCTTAACAATAATAGATCTTTCAGCTTCTCTGACTTCTTGAACAATTACTTGCTTAGCTGTTTGTGTAGTAATTCTATCAAATTTAATTGATTTAATTGGTTCTTCTATATAATCATTTAATTTAATATTTTTATTTTCATAATATGCTGCATCAAAAGTAATTTCTTTTGTAGGATGCGTAACATTTTGTACAACTAACCATCTACGATATGTTTTAAAACTTCCATCTATTTCGTTAATAACTACTTTAATGCATATATCTTGCTTATATTTTTTTTTTGTAGCTTTAGATAACGCTTTTTCTAATGCTTTAAAAATAATTTTTTTAGGAATAGATTTTTCGTTAGAAACAGATTCAATTACTGATAAAATATTTTTTTTCATTTAATTTACCTTATATAAAATTTTTTAATGCATTTTATAAATTTTTTAAAATTATATAATATAAAATTATTATTTACTTTTTTTTAATTAAAAAATTTTTAAAAAATTTATTTATTTTAATAAAAAACCCCGTTTATACGGGGTTTTTATTCAAAATAATAATTTTAAAATATTTTAAAAATAAACATTTATAATAAAATCTTTAAAAAAGATTTAATTTTAAATATTATTTAATACCGAGGACGGGACTTGAACCCGTACATCTAATGTTATTTTAGATACTACTACCTCAAAGTAGCGTGTATACCATTTTCACCACCTCGGTTATTGAAAATTATAAAAACACACTATAATTTCTATAGTAAAACTAATATTTTATAATATACAATTATTTATATTACATTGCAAAAGACTTAATATTAAAAATAAAAATGCAAAAATAATAGTTAAACGAGTCAAAAATTCATTCGAAGTAGATATATCAAATAAATTTTTATTAATATTTTTAGTTCCAATATTTATAGAACTAAGATTTTTTTGCAATAAAATTAAAATAATTAATGTTATCGAAATAAATAAATATAAACATAAAAAGAAAATACGCACTGTAAAATACCTATTTTAAATTATAATTTTTATATATTATATTAATATTGACTTAAAAAATTATTTTAAATAATTTTTTTTAAAAATAAATATAATAAAACTCATGAAATATTCAATTAAAAATTTTTAAAAAAAATTTTAATATAACTTATATTTTTATATAAAAATAATATTAATCTATTTATATAAATAAATGTTTTAAAATATATAAATTTATATTTTTTTTCTTTGCATTAAAGAATCTATTTGATCAGAATTAATTGTTTCATATTTCATTAATGCATTTTTCATAGCATGTAATATATCTATGTTTGATTTTAAAATTTTTTTAGCTCTATTATAATTATTATCAATGAAAAATTTTATTTCTTGATCAATAATTTTTGCTGTACTACTCGAACAATTTAAATTTTTTTGAAATGATTTTCCTAAAAACATTTCTTCTTCTTCTTGTAAATATAATAAAGGACCTAATTTTTTTGAAAAACCCCATTGTGTAACCATATTTCTTGCTAAATTCGTTGCAACTTTAATATCATTTGATGCTCCTGTAGAAACATATTCTTTTCCATATATTATTTCTTCTGCTAATCTTCCTCCATATAAAGTAGAAATTTGACTTTCTAATTTTTGTTTATTAATACTTAAATGATCTTCAACAGGAAAAAAAAAAGTTACACCTAACGCTCTTCCTCTAGGAATAATGGTAACTTTATGTATAGGATCATGTTCTGGAACTAATCTACCTACAATAGCATGACCTGCTTCATGGTATGCAGTAGCTTCTTTTTGTATTTCAGTCATAATCATAGATTTTCTTTCTGCGCCCATCATAATTTTATCTTTAGCTTGTTCAAAATCTTCCATAGCAACAAAAGCGTGATTATGACGAACAGCAAAAAGAGCAGCTTCATTAACTAAATTTGCTAAATCTGCTCCAGAAAATCCAGGAGTACCACGAGCAATAATTAAAGGATCAAAATCTTTTTCTAATAAAACTTTTCTAGAATGCACTTTTAATATTTCTTCTCTACCTTTGATATCAGGTAATGGTACAAAAACTTGACGATCAAATCTTCCTGGTCGTAATAAAGCAGGATCTAAAACATCTGGACGATTTGTTGCTGCTATTACGATTACTCCTTGATTTCTATCAAATCCATCCATTTCAACTAATATTTGATTTAATGTTTGTTCTCTTTCATCATTTCCTCCTCCTAAACCAGTTCCTCTTTTTCTTCCAACAGCATCAATTTCATCAATAAAAATTATACATGGAGATAATTTTCTTGAATTCTCAAACATATCTCTTACTCGCGATGCACCTATACCTACAAACATTTCAACAAAATCTGATCCTGATATTGTAAAATATGGTACTTTAGCTTCTCCAGCTATAGCTTTTGCTAATAAAGTTTTTCCAGTACCTGGAGGTCCTATCATTAAAACTCCTTTTGGTATTTTCCCTCCTATTTTTTGAAATTTTTTTGGATTTATGAGATAGTCTACTAATTCTTTTACTTCTTCTTTAGCTTCATCACAACCTGCAACATCTGAAAAATTTATTTTAATTTCGTTTTCTTTTAAAAATTTTGCTTTGCTTTTACCAAAAGATAACGCTCCTTTTCCTCCCATTTGTATTTGTTTAATAAAAAACATCCACATTAAAAATAATATTATCATAGGAAACCAAGAAATAAACATAGATAAAAATAAATTCATTTTATAAGGTTTGATCCCTACAATTTTAATATTTTTTTTTAAAAGAGTATTTAATAAATTTGGATCATTCATAGGCATAAATGTAAAATATTTACTATGATTTTTTTTAAAAACATGAATATTGTGTCCATCTAAAATTACTTCACGAATCTTATTTTGATTTACTTCTGATAAAAAAGTAGAATAATTCACTTGATAATTATGTGAATGTGTAAAGTTAAAATTTTGAAATATGGACATTGTAATCATAATTAAAATAAACCACAGAATAAAATTTTTAACTATTTTTCTCAAGAGATTCACTCCTCATTACTTAAATTAAAATATTTAAACTTTAAAAACTATTTTTTTATATACTTTGCAATAATAAAAATTTCACGAGATCGGAATCTAGAAGCTTGTGGTTTATAAATTTTAACTTGAGAAAATTTTTTTTTTATAAATTGATAATATATATTAAAACTTTCTCCTTGAAAGCTTTTTGTTATAAATACACCATTTTTTGATAATATTTTAATTGATAAATTTAAAGCAGATCTACTTAAAGATATTGATTTATGCATATCAATTATAGGATATCCACTTATATTTGGAGATATATCAGACATACATACATCTACTTTTTTATATTTTAAATTCTTCAATATTAAAGAACATGTATGCATATCTTGAATATCTCCTTTTATAAAAATTACACCTAAAATAGGTTTCATAAAAGAAATATCACATGCAATAATCTTCCCTTGAGATCCTATTTTTTGTAAAGCATATTCTGACCAACTGCCTGGAGAACATCCAATATCTAAAATAATATTTCCATTTTTGAAAATATTAAATTTGTTGTGTATTTGATCTAATTTAAACCAAGCGCGAGAACGTATTTTATTTTGATGAGTTTTACGTACATAAAAATCTTTAAAATGACGTCTTAACCAAATTTTAGAACTAGAATTTTTTTTTTTGTTATTCATATATCATTTTAAAATATTTAAAAAAATATGTTTAATTATTAATTTTAAAAATTTCAGAAAAAATATTTTAAAAAACTTATTTTAAAAAATCATTTAAAACTGATATTATCAGTTATAATCAAGATTATTTTAATTTAAATTTATATTAACACTTTTTATAAAAAATAATAAAGATCTAATAAAGGTTAAATAAAAAAGTATATTAAAAATATATTTATCATATATATTCAATTTTTAATACTTTATATGTTACTTTTCCAGATGGAGTATGAACTTTTAAAAAATCATTTTTCTTTTTACCTATTAAACTTCTTGCAATAGGAGAATTAATTGAAATCATTTGTTTTTTAAAATTAGATTCATCATCTCCAACAATTTTATAAGTATAAATATTTTTTGATAAAACATGCAAAACAGTCACTGTAGCACCAAAAAATATTTTTTTAAACGTAGATAGATTTTTTATGTCTATAACATTAGCATTTGATAATTTAAATTCAATTTCTCTAATTCTTCCTTCACAAAAACTTTGTTCTTCTTTAGCAGCATGATATTCTGCATTTTCTTTTAAATCTCCATGAGACCGAGCTATAGCAATAGATAAAATAATTTTAGGTCTCTTGATTTTCTTTAAAAAATTTAATTCTTTTAACAACTTTTTTTGACCTTGTACCGTCATTAAAATTTTATTGATCACATTTATGCCTTGATTTTTATAATTGATTTATACGAAAAAAAAATAATTATATTGACTTATCATAAATTTAATTTAAAAAAATATAATATATTAATTAATAAATAAATTAAAATTCAATAGTAAAATAATAAATACATTAATCTATAAATAAAAATATAAAATTTTATTTTAATACATGATATATTAATAAAATTAATTTTATTTAAAAAAATATATTATGAATAAATTTTAAATATATTATAAGTTAAAAAATTTTAAAAAAAAATGAAAAATAAAATAAAAGAAATTCTAAACCAAAAATTAAAATTAAACTATATAAAAATTATACAAGATAATAATTATTATAAAATAATAGCAGTAGGAGATATATTTTCCGAAATTAACATAGTTAATAGACAAAAAATAATATATTCTCCTTTAATATCTTATATTCAAAAAAATAAAATACATGCAATTTCAATTAAAGCATATTCTACGAATGAATGGAAAAAAATTAATAAAAAAAAATAAAAAATTTTGAATAAATAAATTTTTGTATAAAATATAAATTTTTAAAAAAATTTTATATACAATAAAATTTTTTATTTTTTGTTGACATTATACAAAAAATTTTATGTATTTAATATCTTTTACTTATAAATATAAATACAACTATAAATTGGAGTATTTTTATGTATGCAGTACTTATGAATGGAGGAAAACAGTATAGAGTTAAAATAGGTCAAATATTAAGACTAGAAAAAATTAATTGTAAAATTGGAAAAGTTATAAAATTTAATAATATTTTACTAGTTAAAAAAAATGAAAAAATTTTTTTAGGTCAACCTATTTTAAAAAATACTGTCATAAAAGCTTGTGTTTATAAACATGGACGAAAAAAAAAAATTAATATAATTAAATTTAATCGTCGAAAACATTATAAAAAAAAACAAGGACATAGACAAAATTATACAAGTGTAAAAATTATACATATTAATTTATTTAAGGAATAAAAAATGGCACAGAAAAAAGCTGGAGGATCTAGTCGAAACGGACGAGATTCACATTCGAAACGATTAGGAATAAAAAGATTTGGTGGGGAATTTGTAAATGCAGGTTCAATAATCATTAAACAACGAGGAACAAAATTTCATTCAGGTTTAAATACTAAATGCGGAAGAGATCATACAATCTATGCAGTGAAATCTGGGATTGTTGAATTTAAAAAAAATGGTCTATATAAAAAAAAAATTATTAATATTATTGAAAAAAATAAAATTTTATAAATAATTTATATTTATATTTTTATTATAAAATTATCTTCCTCTTTTAAATATTAGAGGAAGTATTATAAAGAAATAAATCTTGGAGTAATTCTTATTATGAAATTTATTGATCAAGCAATTATTACATTAAAATCAGGAAACGGAGGAAATGGTATTATTAGTTTTAAACGTGAAAAAAACAATCCTAAAGGAGGTCCAGATGGAGGAGATGGAGGAGATGGAGGAAGTATATTTTTTGAAGCTAATAAAAATATAAATACACTAATTGATTATACTTTTAAAAAATTTATACAAGCAGAAAATGGAGAATCTGGAAAAAATCGTAATCAATCTGGAAAAAAAGGAAAACATATAAATCTTTTTGTACCATTAGGAACAAAAATAATTAATTATGATACGAACGAAATAATTAAAGAATTTACATATCATAAACAATCATTTTTAATTTTACAAGGAGGATGGCATGGATTAGGAAATTATCGGTTTAAATCTTCTACTAATCGTACTCCAAAAAAAAGAACTGTAGGAAAAATTGGAAAAACCATAAAAATTAAATTAGAATTATCATTACTAGCAGATGTTGGGATTATTGGTTTACCAAACGTTGGAAAATCTACTTTTATTAGAAGTATTTCTTCTGCTAAACCTAAAATAGGAAATTATTGTTTTACTACTTTACAACCTAATTTAGGAGTGTTTTTTACAAAATCAAAAAAAAGTATTACATTTGCAGATATTCCAGGAATTATAAAAGGAGCATCAAAAGGAGCAGGACTAGGATTAAAATTTTTAAGACATCTTGAAAAATGTAAAATTCTTCTTCACATAATAGATCTTTCTATACCGTGTTATAAAAAAATTATAGAAGATATAAAAATTATAAATAAAGAAATCAAACTTTATAAAAAAGATTTATATAAAAAAAAAAAATGGTTAGTTTTTAATAAATCAGACACTTTACACAAAAAAGATATTAAATATAAAATAAATAAAATTTTAAAACAAGAAAAAAATATTACAAAATATTTTATTATTTCTGCAATTAAAAAAAATGGATTAAATACTCTGTGTAAAAATTTAATTAAAACTATATAGATACATCTTAATATCAAATCTAATTTAAGATTTAAATAAAGATGCTCTTATACAAGTTAAAAATTGATCGCAAAAAATTTAAAATATTTAACTTGTATATAATAATATAAAATAAATTATCTTTTAGAAAATTGCGGTCTACGTCTAGCTTTTCTAAATCCAACTTTTTTTCTTTCTACCTGACGAGAATCACGAGTCACAAAACCTAATTTTTTTAAAATTTTTAAAAAAGTACTATCAAATTCAATTAAAGCACGTGTAATTCCTTGTCTAATTGCTCCTGCTTGTCCAGAAATACCTCCGCCTTTTACAGTAATATAAAAATTTAATTTGTTAATCATATTTACAGCTTGTAAAGGTTGTTCAATAAGCATACATGATGTTTTTCGACTAAAATATTTATTTAATTTTAAATTATTAACAATAATATTTCCATTTCCAAGTGTTAAAAAAACACGTGCAGAAGATGATTTTCTTCTACCTGTACCATAATTTCGTACTTTTTCCATTTTAATTTTATATCCTAAATTTAAATTGTAAGTAAAATCGGTTTTTGAGATTGATGATTATGAAAATCTTTAGAATATACTTTTAATTTTTTGAATATTAATCTTCCTAACGGGCCTTTTGGTAACATTCCATATACAGATTTTTTAATAATTTCTTCCGAATTATTTAAAAAAAGATCAGAAAATTTCTTTTTTCTTAATCCTCCCACATGACCAGTATGGTAATAATATAATTTTTTTTTAAATTTTTTTCCCGTAACATGAATTTTAGAAGAATTAATTACGATAATATAATCTCCAACATCAATATTTGGAGTATATATACTTTTATGCTTTCCACGAAGATAATGTGCAATTACACTAGATAAACGTCCTAGTATTTTTCCAGTCGCATCAACATAATACCAATTTCTTACAAAATCTTTCTTAGATGCTGAAAAACTTTTTATATTCATATCTTATCCTTATAATATATAATTTTTAGAAATCAAAAAAAAAAAAAAAAAAAAAAAAAAAAAAGACAAAATATAATTTTTTATGAATTATTAAAATAATAACATTATTTTTTTTTAAATACATTTTTTTTACATGAAAAAATTTTATAAAAATGTTATTTAAAATAAAAATTTTATTTAAAAAAAAATAAAAATCTTTATAATAAGAACTAATAAACTTTGTTTTATATAAAATAAAAAAATACAAATAAAAAATAGGTTACTTATGAAAAATCAAAAAAATTTACTTAAATTGAGAAAAAAAATTAATCGTATTGATAAATCTTTTTTAAAATTATTATATAAAAGAAAATTAATTTCAAAAAAAATTATAAATGAAAAAATTAATATTAATTATCCAATAAAAGATTCTGTGCGAGAAAAAGAAATTTTTAAAAAAATTACAGATAAAGGAAAAAAATATAATTTGAATAAAAAATATATAAAAAAAATTTTTACAATCATTATCAAAAATTCAGTAAAAATTCAAAATAAAATTTATAAAAAAAAAAAATCTAAAATTATTAAAATATCTTTTTTAGGTCCTAAAGGATCATATTCTTATCTAGCTGCTTTAAAATATGTTAAAAAAAAAATAAAATTTTCCATGAAGTCCCATGTAAAACATTTACTCAAGTTATAAAAAAATTAAAAAAAAATATTGTAAAATATGCTATTTTACCTGTAAAAAATAATTCTTCTGGAAATATTAAAGAAACTAACAAATTATTAAAAAAAAATAAATTTTTTATTAAAAAAAAAATTATAATGAACATTAATCATTGTCTTATTTCAGCACAAAAAAATTCTTTTCAAAATATAAAATTAATTTATAGCCATATAGAACCTATTAAACAATGTCAATTATTTATAAAAAAATTTCCTTTATGGAAAATTAAATACACTAATAGTTCTTCAGAAGCTATAAAAAAAATATCTCAAAAAAAAAAAAAATATATAGCAGCAATAGGAAATAAAGAATCTTGTATACTTTATAATTTATATATTATTAAAAAAAATATTTCTAATCACAAAAAAAATAAAACATTGTTTTATGTATTAAAAAAAAATCATTAAAAATGTTAAAATAATTTTATTAAAAAAAAAATTATAAAAAATAACTATTATATAAAAATTTATTAAAATAAATAATTTTATTAAAATAATTTTGAGTAAAATCAAATGTTTAAAAACCTAACTAAGCGTTTTAAAAGAATTATAAAAAATATTTCTAATAGAGGACGAATTACAGAAAAAAATATTAAAGAAACATTGAGAAAAATAAGAATTGCATTACTAGAAGCAGATGTATCTTTGATAGTTATTACAAAATTTATTAAAAAAATTAAAAAAAAATGTATTGGTAAAGTTATAAATAATTCTTTAACACCTGGACAAGAATTTATAAAAATTGTTAAGCATGAATTGATAGAAATAATTGGAAATAAAAATCATTCTATAAAAATCTTGCCAAAAAAATTATCTATTTTTTTAATTATAGGATTACAAGGAGCAGGAAAAACTACAAGTATTGGAAAACTATCTAAAGTATTTCGAGATAAATTTAAAAAAAAAGTTTTAGTAACGTCTACAGATATATATAGACCTGCTGCCATTAAACAATTAAAAATTATTGCTTCTAAAATTCAAATTGATGTTTTTAAATCTAACAATTCAGAAATACCAATAGATATTTCAAAAAAAGCTATAGAATATGCTAAAATAAAAAAATACGATATTTTAATTATAGATACTTCTGGACGATTACATATTAATACAAAATTAATGAAAGAAATACAAAATTTGCATAAATATATTAATCCTATAGAAACAATTTTTGTAATTGATTCAATGATTGGTCAAGATTCTATTAATATAATTAAAAAATTTCAAAAATTTATTTTAATCACAAGCATTTTTTTAACTAAATTAGACTCAAATGCAAGATGTGGAGTTGCATTATCAATAAAATATTTAACGGATATTCCAATTAAATTTATTGGTAATGGAGAAAAAGTGGATGATATCGAACTTTTTAATGCAAAAAATATTGCTTCTAAGATTTTAGGCATGGAAAATATTTTATCTGAAATTCAATCTATAGAACAAAAACTTGATAAAAATTATATTAATAAATTAAATACACAAATTAAAGATTATAATTCATTTAATTTAAACGATTTTTTAAAACAAATATATCAAATAAAAAAAATCGGAAATATTCAGTTTTTATTAAAAAAATTACCAATTAGTTCTGATATTAAAAATAATATTTTATTTCAAATGAATGATTCTATGATATTAAAAATAGAATCAATAATTAAGTCTATGACCATAAAAGAAAGAAATTATCCTAATATTATTAAAATATCGAGAAAAAAAAGAATTGCATTAGGTTCTGGAACAACCATACAAGATATAAATAAACTTTTAAAACAATTTAAATCTATAAAAAAAATTATGAAAAAAATAAAAAATATTGGATTTATAAAACTATTTAATAAAATTAAACAAATGATTTTATAAATATATAATTTCTCTTATATAAATACAAAATTTTATTTAATTTTTAAAGGAAGATTAAAAATGGTGAAAATAAGATTATCTAGACACGGATCTAATAAAAAACCTTTTTATCAAATTATTGTTACTGATAGTAGATCAGCAAGAAATGGTCGTTTTATTGAAAAAATAGGTTTTTTTGATCCAATTTGTAAAAATAAATTAAATTCATGTAAAATTAATCTAGATAAATTAAAATATTGGATTCAAAAAGGCGGACAAACTTCTAAAAGAGTAAAAAAAATAATGAAAATATATATTAAATAAATGATTAATAAACATTTAAATCAAATCATTATAGGTAAAATTTGTTCACCTTATGGAATTTTAGGATGGAATAAAATGTTTTCTTTTACTGAAAACAAAAAATCTATCTTTAAATATAATCCTTTATTTTATTGTAAAAAAAATATTATATATTCTTTAAAAATTATTCAATGGAAAACTATAAAAAATTATTTTCTAATAAAAATTCAAAATATAAATAATCGAAATAAAGCTTCTTCATTTAAAAATATAAATATATTTATTTATTCTGAACAAATCAAAAAAAAAAATAATGAGTATCTTTGGAGAGAAATTCTTTCATGTCAAGTTTTTAATATAAATAAAAATTTTTTAGGAATAGTAATAAATATTATTAGAACACATACAAATGATATTTTAGTAATTAAAAAAAATGACTATAAAGAAATATTAATTCCTTTTGTAAAAAAAAAAATTATTAAAACAATTAATATTAAAAAAAAAATAATTCTAGTTAATTGGAGAGAATAGAATTTGAAAAAAAAAAATATTATAAAAAAATTTTTTATAAATTTTAAAATAATTACAATTTTTCCTGAAATGTTTAATTCAATAATAAATTATGGAATTCTCTCAAGAGCAATAAAAAAAAAAATTATAAAATTAACTGTGTTAAATTTGAGAAATTTTAGTAAAAAAAAAAATAAAAGTGTAGATGATAGACCTTATGGAGGAGGACCAGGAATGATTATGAGTTTTCTTCCATTAAAAATGGCAATAATAAAATATATAAAAAAAAAAAATATTATATAATTTATTTATCTCCTCAAGGAAAAAAGATTAATCAAAATAATTTAAAAAACTTTTCTAAAATTAAAAACATCATATTAATTTGTGGAAGATATCAAGGAATTGATCAAAGATTTATAAAAAAATTTGTAGATCAAGAATTATCTATTGGAGATTATATATTAACAGGCGGTGAATTGGCAGCAATGGTATTTATAGATGCAATTTGCAGATTTATACCAGGTGTTATTAAAAAAAAAAATATTAAACATCAAGATTCTTTTTCTAAAACTTTATTAGATTATCCTCATTATACTAGACCAAGAATTATAGACAAGATGAAAGTACCAGATATTCTTTTATCAGGAAATCATAAAAAAATTAAAATTTGGAGATTAAAAAAATCCATTGAATATACTCTTTTTAAAAAACCAAAATTATTTAAAAAAAAAAAATTTAATGCCAAAGAAAAAATTTTTTTAAGTAAAATACTTCAATTAAAAAATAAAAATATCACTACTTTTAAAAAATAAAAAAAATGAATAATATATTAAATATTATAGAAAAAAGACAAATAAAAAAAGATATACCAAAATTTCGCTCAGGAGATACAATAGAAGTACAAGTTTGGGTGATAGAAGGCACTAAAAAACGTTTACAATCTTTTGAAGGAATTGTTATTTCTATTAAAAATAGATTTTTACAATCATCTTTTTGTGTTAGAAAAATATCAAATGGTGAAGGAGTAGAAAGAGTTTTTCAAACTCATTCTAAAAATATTGAAAAAATATTTATCAAACGTAAAGGTTTTGTTAGAAAATCTAAATTATATTATTTACGTAAAAAATTTGGTAAATCTGCAAGAATTAAAGAAAAAATTTAATTCGTTAAATAATTTATTATAATTAATTATTTTTTAAATAAAAAAAAGCAGTCATAGCATTAAGTGTGACTGCATATAAAAATATTTAAAAATTTATAAATTTATACAATTTAAAATTAATTTGTTCCTCCTATAGTTAAAGAATCTATTTTAATAGTTGGTTGACCTACAGAAACAGAAATATTTTGTCCTTCTTTAGAACATAGACCAGTGCCATTATCCATTTTCAAATCATTTCCAACCATGGATATTTTTTTCATAATTTCTATTCCAGAACCAATCAAAGTTGCTTCTTTAATTGGATAAATAATTTTTCCTTGTTTAATTAAATATGCTTCAGATGTAGAAAAAACGAATTCTCCAGAAGTAATATCAACTTGACCTCCACTAAAATTAACTGCATATATTCCATAATCTACACTTTCTATAATTTCTGATATAGTAGATTTTCCAGAAAGCATATATGTGTTAGTCATACGAGGTAAAGGAAGATATGCATAAGATTCTCTTCTCCCATTTCCTGTTGAAATTGTATTCATAAGGTGCGCATTAAATTTATCTTGTAAATATTTTTTTAAAATACCTTTTTCTACTAAAACATTGTATTTACCTGGAGTTCCTTCATCATCAATTGATATAGAACCTTTAGAATATTTTTTTGTACCATCATCAACTATTGTACATAAATTAGAAGCTACTTTTTTATTTATTTTATTACTATATATAGATAAATTTTTACGATTAAAATCACCTTCTAACCCATGACCCACAGCTTCATGTAATAATACTCCTGGAAATCCTGAACCTAATACTACAGGAAATGAACCTGAAGGAGCTTTTTTGGAATTTAAATTTAAAATAGAAATTCTAGCTGCTTCTTTCGTTAAATTTTCTAAATTTAAAAAACCATTTTTATTTTTTTTTAAAAAATATTGATATGTACTTCTAACACCTCCTCCATTAGTTCCAATTTCACGTTTTCCATGATCTTCAGATAAAATATAAATAGAAAGAGATACTAAAGGTCTAATATCTGTAGATAAAACACCATCCGTAGATGCAACTAATATATTTTCATATGTTCCAGATAAACATGCGTTTACTTGAGAAATTCTTGAATCATATCTACGAGCAATTTCATCTACTTGACGTAAAATATTTAATTTTTCTTTATTTGTTAAAGAATTTAAAGGATTTTCAGATCTATAAAAAGATTTATTCGAATTATAAATAAAATTTTTATTTTTTTGACGTTCTTTATTTTTTAAAATATTTTGTACTAGATTTGTAATTTTTTTTAATCCAGTTAAATTTATTTGATTTGTATAAGCAAAGCCATTCATTTGATTATAAATTGCTCGTAATCCTATTCCTGTATCAACATCATATGTTCCATTTTTAATAATTTTGTTTTCTAATATCCATGATTCACTTAATTTTAATTGAAAATATATATCAGAATAATCTATAGTTTTCTTAGATAAATCAGATAATATAGAAAAAATATCTTCTATACTAATATTATTTTTTAATAATATATTATTTATCACTGTATTAAAATTCATATACGCTCACTTTTTAAATACAAATTATTTAAGATCTTCAAATTTTATAAAATAAATTATAAAATTATTTTAAATTTTATTTTTTAGATATAAAAAAATTTTATATTTCAAAATTTATTTTATATTTTGTATCTTATAATATATATTGTATAATATAATTTAATTTAATTAATCAACAGAAATATAATATGCAAAATAAATTTAATATATTATTAATTAATGGACCAAATTTAAATCTTTTAGGATCTAGAGAAAAAAAAATTTATGGGAATATATCTTTATTAAAATTAGTCAAAAATTTAAAAAAATATGCTCAAAAATATTATATAAAAATTAGTCATATACAATCTAATGCGGAACATGTATTAATTGATGAAATACATCGTGCAAAAAAAAAAATTAATTATATAATCATTAATGCTGCTGCTTTTACACATACTAGTATTGCTTTAAGAGACGCTTTATTAGCTGTAAATATTCCATTTATCGAAGTACATATATCTAATATTTATTCTCGAGAAAATTTTCGTTCACATTCATGGATTTCAGACATTTCTAATGGAGTTATCTGTGGATTAGGTATAGACGGTTATAAATGGGCATTAAAAACAGCAATTCAAAGATTATATAAAAAAATATAATTAATATTTTTTATGTTATATAGTATAAAAATACTTATAAAAATATAAATATTTAATATACTTATACAAAAAATTTTAAATATTTAATGTGTATTTTAAAAAATATCTGTATAAATTTTAATTTTATTAAATAAAAAATTTTGAATTTAAATTAAATTTTTTGATCTAGTTTATAGATTAATTCAATCATATCTTGCGGTAAACCAATCTTAAAAGACATTTTTTTATTTGTAATTGGATGAAAAAATTTCAATTTAGAAGCATGTAAAGCTTGTCTAGGAAAATTTTTAATTACATTAAATAATTTGCTATTATTATTTAAATCTTTAAAAAAATTTAAATAATATTTATATTTTTTATCTCCAACTATAGGATGTTTAATATATAACATATGAACACGTATTTGATGTGTTCTACCTGTTTCCAATCTAATTTTTAACCATGTACATGTACTAAATTTTTTTCTAACTTTATAATGTGTTACTGCATTCCTTCCATCTAAAGAAACTGTCATATGAGTTCTATAAAATTTATGTCTTTTAATAGGAGCATTAATTACATCTCCAAATTTTATTTTTCCTAAAACAACAGCATCATATTCTCGATTAATTTTTCTTAATTTTATCATTTTTTTTAAAATAAAATATGAAGAAATTGTTTTAGCAATAATAATTAATCCTGTAGTATCTTTATCTAATCGATGAACTATTCCTGTTTGAGGAATTTTTTTAATATTTTTATAATAAAATATTAATCCATTTAATAAAGTATTATGTTTATTTCCATAGCCTGGATGCACAACTAAAGATGATGGTTTATTTATTATCAATAAAAATTTATCTTCATAAACAATACTTAGATTTATTTTTTCAGATACTAAGGACTTGTCTTTCTTAAAAAATTTTTTCACATTTAAAATATCTCCTTCCATAATTTTAAAATCAGGAGATTTAATAATTATATTATTTACTAAAACATAACCTTTATGTATACATCTCTTAAAATAATTTCTAGAACATATAGGAAATAATTTTGATAACGCTTTATCGATTCTAAATTGATTAAATATTTTTTTAGGAACTTTTTTTTCTAATAAAATAAAATTTTTCAAATACCTTTATCCTTTGTAAAATTTAAATTTTAAAATAATTAATTTAAAATATAACTTATTAAAAACTTTAAATATTAATTATAAAGTATATCATTTAGTAAAAATTAATAAAAATTTTTTATATACTAAAAATATATAAATGTTATTTAAAATTATTACTAATTAAATATTCAATATAATAAAATTATTTAATTATTAAAAAATTAATAAAAAAATTTTAAATCATCATAATATTTTGGATTAATATGTATAAAAAAACAGAAATAATACGTCAAACATTTTTGAATTTTTTTAAAAATAAAAATCATATAATTTATCCTAGCAGCTCTTTAATTATTGATAATGATCCAACATTACTATTTACTAATGCAGGAATGAATCAATTCAAAGATATTTTTTTAGGTTATAAAACAACTAAAGATAAAAAAATTGCAAGTGCACAATATTGTTTACGTACAGGTGGAAAACATAATGATTTAGAAAATGTTGGTTATACATCTAGACATCATACATTTTTTGAAATGTTAGGAAATTTTAGTTTTGGCAGTTATTTAAAAAAAAAATCTATCATATACGCATGGGAACTTCTTACTGAAAAAAAATGGTTTAATATTGATCCAAATAAACTTTTAGTAACTATATATGAATATGATATAGAATCATATAAAATTTGGAAAAATATCATAGGATTATCTAATAATAAAATAATTTCTATAAAAAATAAAAATAATGTTCAATATACATCAGATAACTTTTGGAATATGGAAAAATATGGACCATGCGGTCCTTGTACAGAAATTTTTTATGACTATGGAGAAAGTGTACATGGAAATATTCCCGGATCTAAAAAAGATATAGGAGATCGTTTTCTAGAGATATGGAATATTGTTTTTATTGAATATCATAAATTACCAAAAAAAAAATTTATTAAATTAAAATCTCCATCAGTAGACACAGGTATGGGTTTAGAAAGAATATCTTCTGTTTTGCAAAATGTTAAATCAAATTACGATATAGATATTTTTCGTCAAATTATACAAGGTATTAAAAAAAAATTTAATATATCTAATAAAGTAAACCATAAAGCTTTACAAGTAATATCTGATCATATTCGTTCTAGTGCGTATATTATTGCTAATAATGTTTTTCCTTCTAACGAACATCGAGGTTATGTTTTAAGAAAAATTATTAGACGAGCTATTAGACATGGACGATCTATTGGATTAAAAAAATGTTTTTTTTATAAGATAGTACCTATATTAATTAAATCTATGAATCAAGCTAATCATATTTTAATTCATAATAAAAATCAAATTGAAAACATATTAAAAATGGAAGAGTTACAATTCTCAGATACTTTAAATAAAGGATTAAAAATTTTAAAAGAAGAAGTCAAGAATTTAAAAAATAATATATTAGATGCTAATATAGTATTTTATTTATATGATACATTAGGATTTCCAATAGATTTAACTCAAGACTTTTGCAAAGAAAAAAATATTCAAATAGATATGAATAAACTTAAAAAAAAAATCAAAAAACACAAAAAATTAAATATACAAGAAAAATATCAAAATAAAAATAAATTATCAATATCTATTAATAAAAAAACAAATTTTATTGGATATAATTTTAGTAAACAAAAAACTATTGTAAAAAAAATTTATATTGAAAATAAATCAATTAATAAAATTAATAAAAAAAATAAAGGACAAATAATTTTACAAAGCACTCCTTTTTATGGACAATCTGGTGGGCAAATTGGAGATAGTGGAACAATAAAATCAAAAGATGGAATTTTTAAAGTTTACAATACCACAAAATATGGAAACATTATTATTCATCATGGAAAAATTTCTTTAGGAAAAATAAAAAAAAATACTTTAGTTACAGCTAAAATTGATATAAAAAAAAGAAAATTAATTGAAAAAAATCATACTGCTACGCATTTACTACACGCTGGATTAAAAAAAATTTTAGGAGAAAATGTTTTACAAAAAGGTTCTTTAGTTAACGAAAAAAAAATTAGATTTGATTATACTTATTTTAAAAATTTAAGTTTTAAAAAAATTAAAAAAATTGAAAAAACAGTTAATAAATATATTCAAAAAAATATTAAAGTGATAAGCTTTACTACAAAATTTAAAAATGCTAAAAAAAAAAAATACGTATTTCTTAAAAATAAAATTTATCAAAATAATGTTAGAATTATTTCAATTAATTCAATTTCAAATGAATTATGTAGTGGTACTCATGTATCTAAAACAGGAGAAATTATTCTTTTTAAAATAATAAATGAAAGTAGTATATCATTTGGAACTAGAAGAATTGAAGCTGTAACTTATAAAAAAGCTTTTAAAGAAACTTATAAAAAAGAAAAAAAATTAAATACCATACAAAAGCTAATACAATCAAATGATTCTGATTTAATAAAAAAAATTCAAAATATTTTAATAATGCAAAAAAAATTATTAAAAAATAATAAAAATATTACAGAAAAATTATTAATTTTATTAATAAAAAAAATATCTAAAAAATATATTAAAATTAATAATCATTATATCTTTTTTTACATACTATATAATGAAAAAAATTCATATATTTTAAAAATTATAGATCAGTTACAAAAAAAATTTCAATCAAGTGTTATTATATTAATAAATATATCAAAAAAAATTTATTTAAAAATTAAAATTAGTAAAAAATTAAGTAAAATTATTCCAGCAAATACACTTATTTTAAAAATTTTTAAAAAAATTTCAGGTAAAGGAGGAGGAAATATGAATTTTTCTGAAGGAATTATAAATTCTTCTCTATCTATAAATAAAATAATAAAAAAATGCAAAAAATTAACTTTTGCTAAAATTCAAAAAAAAATAAATAATTATAAATTTAGTACAAAAAATTATTAAAAAAATTATATAAAATAATTTTATATCTATATACTAAAATTATATGGAATTTTAAAAAAAATATTTTAAGGAGAAAAAAAATGTTGATTTTAACCAGAAGAATTGGAGAAACATTAATTATAGGAGATGAGATTACAGTAACAGTATTAGGAATAAAAGGAAATCAAGTACGTATAGGTGTTAACGCTCCAAAAAAAATTTCTGTACATAGAGAAGAAATATATCAAAGAATACAAGCTGAAAAAAAAAATAAAAAAATATAAATTTTTTATAAAAAATATTTCAATAAAATTATTTTCTATAAATATTTATATTATATAAAAAAAATATAAAAAATTGACTTTATAAAAGAAAAAAGTATAAAATAGATGTATTAAATTATTTAAAAAATAAAATTTATTAAAGTGAGATGGCCGAGTGGTTTAAGGCGCTCTCCTGCTAAGAGAGTATGTATTTAAAAAATGCATCGAGGGTTCAAATCCCTCTCTCACTATTTTCTTAAATTTTATTTTTAATAATAAAAATTATATTTTAAATATATTTGATTTACGCATCCGTAGCTCAGTTGGATAGAGCACTCGGCTACGAACCGAGAGGTCGAGGGTTCAAATCCTTCCGGATGTAATAAAAATTTAAAAAATAAAAAATTATTTTTAATAAAATCTGTAAATTTATAAAATTATTAAAAATATTTATTTAAAATAAATTTATAATTATAATTTATACAATATTTAAAATATCTTGTCTAAAATAAAAAATTTTTTATAAATATTAAATTTAAAAAATACATAATTTATAAAATTTTTTTATCTGATAATTATATTTAAAAAAAATATTATATAAAATTAAAAAAAAATTCAATTAAAATAGATCTGAAATTTTTATATAATTCATTTTAAATATATATTTTAAAAAAAAATTAAAAAAAATATTTAAACAAATTTTAACTTTTATTTAAAATAGTTTGAACTTGAGTATAATTACTAATTAATAAAATATCAGGTTGTCTTTGTGAAAAAATTCCTACAGAAATTACTCCAGGTATATTGTTAATTTTTTTTTCTAAGTATATAGGATTATTAATATACAGATTTTTAATATCTAATATATAATTATTATTATCGGTAATAACTTTTTTTCTTTTTTTCACTATTCCACCAAGTTTTTCTAATTCTTTTTTTACATATTTATAAGACATAGGCAAAACTTCTATTGGTAAAGGAAATTTTCCTAAAACATTTACTTTTTTAGTATAATCAATCATACAAACAAATTTTTTAGATGCTGATGCTATAATTTTTTCCTGCATTAAAGCAGCTCCTCCACCTTTAATCATATCCATATTATTATTTATTTCATCTGCACTATCAAAATAAATTGAAATATAATCTACATCATTTAATGCAATTACAGGGATACCATTTTTTTTTAAACTAATTGTGGTATGATTAGATGAAGACACAGCGCCTTGAATACTATCTTTAATCTTTCTTAAATATTTAATAAAATAAGATATAGTTGAACCCGTTCCTATACCAATTATTTTTTTTTTAGGTATATATCTTAAAGCATATTTTGCTACTATTTTCTTTAAATTTTTTAATGTCATTTGATCAATACCAATAATTATTTTATAAAACATTTTAATATAATTTTATAAATACTATTTATATTAAAAAATAAAATTAATTCAAGTTAAAATATAAAAATATTTAAAGAAATATTTTTAATAAATTTAAAAATAATATTATTTTTTTATTTAATTTTAAAAAAAAAGTTTAAATTACATTTATATTTATTTAACTGGGGTACCTGGATTCGAACCAGGGATGTCGGTATCAAAAACCGATGCCTTAACCTCTTGGCTATACCCCAAATTTTTTAATTAAAATATACGGAAGGCGAGATTTGAACTCGCAAACCCAATTAGGCGCCAGAACCTAAATCTGGTGCGTCTACCAATTTCGCCACTTCCGCTTTTTTATATTTAACTTTCTATATTATAATATAAATTAATAATTTTAGCTATGATGGGAATTGAACCCATGACCTCAGCGTTATGAGTGCTGTGCTCTGACCAACTGAGCTACATAGCTAATTTTTTTATATTATATTATTCTAAAATGAATTTAAAATATTTTTTATTATTTAATTATAAAAATAAATTAAAAAATACTCTTTATAAAAAAATATGATGAATTAATATTTTAACATAAAAATTATAATTTTATTAATATTTCTTAAATTTAAATTTTTAAAATTATATCATATAAAACATAAAAATTCTATTAAGAAATAAACATTTTAAAAAGATTATTTATTAAAAATATTTATGAAAATAATATCTTTTATCTTATAAATTAATGGAAAATAAAATAATGAAAATTCATAAAATTAATAATTTTATTTATAAAATTATTAATAAAGATTTAAAAAATAAAAAATATAAAAAAATACATACTAGATTTCCACCAGAACCAAATGGATTTCTACATATTGGACATGCTAAATCAATATATTTAAATTTTGAAATTTCAAAAATATACAATGGAAAATGTAATTTAAGATTTGATGATACTAATCCTAATACTGCAAGTAAAATTTATGTTAAATCTATTAAAAAAGATATTAAATGGATGGGTTATATATGGAATAAAAAAAGTTTTTACGTATCTCAATATTTTAATAAACTATATAAATATGCACAAAAATTAATAAAAAATAATTTAGCATATGTAGATAAATTATCTAAAAAAGAAATAAAGGAATATAGAGGTACTTTAAAAAAAAAAGGACAAAATAGTCCTTATAGAAATCAAACTATTGAAAAAAATATGAAACTATTTAAAGATATGAAAAATGGAAAATTTCAAGATGGAGATTTATGTCTCCGAGCAAAAATTAATATGAATTCTGCAAATATAGTTATGCGAGATCCTGTTCTATATAGAATAAAAAAAAAATTACATTATCGTACAAAAAATAAATGGTGTATATATCCAACATATGATTTTAGTCATTGTATCTCAGACTCTATAGAAAAAATCACTCATTCCTTATGTTCATTAGAATTTTTAGATAATAATCAATTGTATCAATGGATTTTAAGAAATTTAAACATAAAAAAACATGCTAAACAATATGAATTTTCTAGATTAAATTTAGAATATACTATTCTTTCTAAACGAAAATTAAAAGTTTTAATAGAAAAAAAAATTGTTTCAGGATGGAACGATCCTCGAATGCCAACAATATCTGGATTAAGAATTAGAGGATATACTCCTAAATCCATTAAAAATTTCTGTAAAAAAATAGGAGTATCTAAAAAGAATCATTTAATTGAATTTTCTTTATTAGAATATTGTATACGAAATCATTTGAATAATATCGCTTGTCGATTTATGGCGATTATAAATCCATTAAAAATTGTTATTATAAATTTACCTAGAAAATATAAAGAAAAAATAATCGTTAATAATCATCCTTTATATCCAGATATGGGAACTCATAAAATTTATTTTAATAAAATTATATATATTGATAAAAATGATTTTCAGGAAGTAGCAAATAAAAAATATAGAAGATTAACTATAAATCAAGAAGTAAGATTACGTTATTCATATGTTATTAAAGTAAAAAAAATTAAAAAAAATAGTCTTGGTTATATAAAAAAAATTTATTGTACATATGATAAAAATACTTTAAATAAAAATCCTGTAGATAGAAAGATAAAAGGAGTTATTCATTGGATTTCTAAAAAAAATTCTATTCCAGCTAAATTTAGAATATTTCAACATATTTTTTCAATTAAAAATCCAGATTCAGTGAAAAATTATTTAAAATATATTAATCATGAATCAATTAAAATTCAAAATGGATTTGTTGAAAAAAGTCTTATTAAAAACGTCAAAAAAAAATTTTTTCAGTTTGAAAGAGAAGGTTATTTTATAATTGATAAAAAAGAAACTATTAAAAATAAAAAAATTACTTTTAATAAAACTATCTCGTTAAAAGGAAAAAAATACTAATAATTAGAATTTTATAATAAATATTTTTATATAAAATATATAAAAATTATTATCTAAAAGAATAAAAAAGTATTTTGTTAATAAAGTAATATTATTTTAAAAAAATAAATTACTATACTATCTTAAAAGTATATTTAAAAAAAAAAAAATAAATTAAATTTATATAATTATAAAATTAAAACTATATTAAGTTAAATCAAAGTATTATAAATACTTATTAAAAATATAAAAAAATTTATAATAAAAGATTATATAAAAAGATTAAGATCTAAATTGCTATAAAATATTTAATTATACTAAAAATTAATCTTTATAATGCATTACTATAGATCAAGTATATTTAAAAATTTTAAAAAAAATTAAATAAATTATACTTATAAATCTTTTAATTTAAATAAACCAAAAAGAAATTTATTAAAATGAGATAAAAATTAAATAAAATATTAATTCCTCAAAGATTTTAAAAATAAAAGTATCTAGTGTTAAACTATTATATACAATATATTAAATAAAAAATATAATATTTTTAAAAATTTACTGAAAATTAAAAGTTTTTATTATTAAATTTTTAAGAAATACAATAGAAATAAAAAATAAAATTCTATTGAATTTTCTTTATATATTATAAAAAACTCTTATTATATCTTTAATTTAAAAAATCAAATAAAAGATAAATTATTTTAAAACATGTTAATAAAAAAATTTAAATATATGAGATTGAGAAATAAAAATTATATCTTAAAAAAGTAATTTATCTTAACTCTTTATATCAAAAAATACTATTTTAAAATGAAATAAATATAAAAACTAAGAAAACAAAAATTTTTTATAAAATCAAAAATAAATGATTTAAAAAATCAAAGAATTTGTGAAAAAAAAATTAATTAAAATTATTAAAAAGTATTTTTTTTTATTACATATAAATTTCATTTAGAATTTATATCTAAATCTCAAAATAAACATTTCTTATTTACAGGATTAATTCAAAAATCTAAAAAACATAAAAAATTAATAAAATAATAATATTCATTTATATATAAAAATATGATGAGGTAAAAATGTCTAAAATAATGAGAATTATTGGTCGAGAAATTATTGATTCTAGAGGAAATCCTACTGTAGAAGCAGAAGTACATCTTAAAAATGGTTTAATTGGAAGAGCTTCAGTTCCTTCTGGTGCATCTAAAGGTTCTAAAGAAGCTTTAGAAATTAGAGATGGAAATAAAAAACGTTTTCACGGTCAAGGTGTAAAAAAATCTATTTCATTAATCAATAATTTAATATCTAAAAATTTATTATATAAAGACTCTTTAGATCAAAAAAATATTGATAAAGTAATGATAGAATTAGACGGAACTAAAAACAAATCTATATTAGGAGCAAATACTATATTAGCTGTTTCTCTAGCTAACGCAAAAGTTGCTTCTATGTTTAAAAAAATTTATTTTTTTGAACATATTGCAGATTTAAATCATACTTCTAAAAAATATTCTATGCCTCTTCCTATGATGAATATCATTAATGGAGGAAAACATGCAAATAATAATATTGATATTCAAGAATTTATGATACAACCAATATCTGCTAAAAATTTTAAACATGCTGTGAGAATAGGATGTGAAATTTTTTATT
Organism: Buchnera aphidicola (Chaitophorus sp. 3695); assembly: GCF_964058985.1. Taxonomy (NCBI): domain Bacteria; kingdom Pseudomonadati; phylum Pseudomonadota; class Gammaproteobacteria; order Enterobacterales; family Erwiniaceae; genus Buchnera; species Buchnera aphidicola. Next base: position 336,782 of record NZ_OZ060379.1, read on the forward strand.
CATTATCTAAAATATTAAAAAAAAAGAATATGAGTACAGCTGTAGGAGATGAAGGAGGATATGCTCCAAACATAAATTCTAATGAAGAAGCTATTCTTTTAATATTAGAAGCAATAGAAAAATCTGGATATATTATTAAAAAAGATATTACTCTAGCAATAGACTGTGCAGCATCTGAATTATATGATATTAATTCTAAAACATATTATTTAAAAGGAGAAAATAAAAAATTTAATTCTTATGAATTTACTCAATATTTAAAAGAACTATCATCTAAATATCCCATTTTATCTATTGAAGACGGACAATATGAATCTGATTGGGAAGGATTTTCTTATCAAACTAAAATTTTAGGAAAAAATATTCAAATAGTAGGAGATGATTTGTTTGTAACAAATAATAAAATTTTAAAAAAAGGAATTAAAAATAATATTGCTAATTCTATTTTAATCAAACCAAATCAAATTGGAACATTAACAGAAACATTAAAAACTATTCAAACAGCAAAAAAATCAAATTATAATGTAATTATTTCACATCGTTCTGGAGAGACTGAAGATGTTAGTATTTCAGATTTATCTGTTGGTACATCAGCTGGACAAATTAAAACTGGTTCATTAAGTAGAATAGATAGAATTGCAAAATACAATCAATTAATTAGAATTGAAGAATATTTAGGACACTCTCACGTAAAATATAATGGTATTAAAGAATTAAGAATTAAAAAAAAATAATATATTTTTTAAAAAATTAAATACGTAGTAAAATACTTTATTGAAAAATATTCTATTTTACTACATCTAATATTTGTAAATTTTTTTAAAATTAAAAATATTGTATTATAAAATACATAAAAAATTAATATTATTATTATGTATTGATATCTAATTTATAAAAAAATAAATTAATAGAATCAAACTATTTATCAAAAATATTTTTATTATTTTTAATTAATTTAAATATACAAAATACTCTAAAAATAAATTAATATTTCTAATAAAATTATTCTAAACATTTAATATATTTATTACTATAAAAAAATATTATACACATGAAATTTTATAAAAAAAAAATTGTTATAATTATTGATGGAACAAATTATTTATATAGAGCATACTTTACTTTTAAAAAATTTAAAAATAAAAATGGTCAACCAACAGGAGCAATATATGGCATGTTACTCATGTTAAGAAAAATTTTTTATGAATATCAACCTAAAAAAATAATTATAGTCTTTGATCATAAAAAACAAACTTTTAGAAAAAAAATATATGAAAAATATAAATCTAATAGAGTTAAAATCCCAGAAGATTTAAAAAATCAAATTAAAAAAATTATTAAAATTATAAAATATATGGGAATTACAGTTTTACAAATACCAGGAATTGAAGCAGATGATATTATTGGAACAGTTGCTAAAAATCAAAGTAAAATTGAAAAAAGAATATTAATTTTAACAAATGATAAAGATCTTACACAATTAATTAATTCTAAAATACAAATATTAAATCATCAAAATAAAATCATTACTAAAAAAGAAGTAATTAAAAAATTTGGTATAAAACCTAAATTAATAAAATATTTATTAGCAATAGCTGGAGATCAATCAGATAATATTCCTGGAATACCTGGAATTGGAATTAAAACAGCTCAAAAAATTCTTAAAAAATTTAAATCTTTAAAAGAAATTTATAAAAATTTAAAAAAATTATCATTATTAAATATTAGAAATGCAAAAAATTTACATAAAATATTTAAAAAAAATAAAAAAATTGCTTTTATGTCTTATAATTTATCAAAAATACAATTAAAAATAGAACCATCATTACTAAAAAAAAAATTTAAATTAAAAAAACCTATAATAAAAAAAATTTTAAATCAATTTAAAAAAAATGATTTTACTAGTTTAATAAAATCTTTTAAAAAAAAAAATTGGTTCAATGAAAATATCCCAAAATAAATTATCTATATCTTTCAATATATAAATTATTTAAAATATTTTTTAATTCTAAAACTCCAATTTTTTTTACAGATGAAAATAATTGAACTGATGCAACAATTTTTAAACATGAAAGTATTTTTTTTGCTAAAATATATTTTTTATATCTTAAATTATAATTAATTTTATCACATTTATTTAATAAAATAATTATTTTAACATTCATTTTATTTAAAAAATTCATAATTTCTAAATCAATTTTTTTAAAAAAAAAATTAATATCTACTATAATTATTACGCCAACAACAATCTTTCTTAACTTTAAATATTCTTTAATTTTTTGTATCCATATCATACTAAAATTTTTACTAAATTTAGAATAACCATATCCTGGAAAATCTATGATTCTAAAATTTTCATGAATTTGAAAAAAATTTATTAATTGAGTACGTCCAGGTGATTTACTAACACGAGATAATTTCTTTTGATCACATAATACGTTTATCAAAGTAGATTTTCCTGTATTTGAATAACCAAGGCACGCTACTTCAATGCCAGAATAAATATTTATATCATAAATATTTAAAAAACTCTTTAAAAAAATAGCAGAATGAAAATTTAAATTTTTCATGTATTCCTTATATTTAAATTAAAAATTTTTAAAAATAAAAAAAAAATAAGAATATTTTTATACAAATAAAAATTAAAATATATATTATATAATATAATTTTTATAAATATCATATATATTATATATAATATTCATAAATATTAATTAAATTAAAAAATCTATTTTTTTTTTTAAAAATCATATATTATCTTTTTATACAAACTAGATATTTTATAAGGATTATTTTAATGAATCAAAAATTTAGAAATATAGCAATTATTGCTCATGTGGATCATGGAAAAACTACATTGATCGATAAATTACTTCAACAATCAGGAGTATTTAAAAATCATGAAGAAAAAAAAGAACGAGTAATGGACAGCAATGATTTAGAAAAAGAAAGAGGTATTACTATTACTTCCAAAAATACTTCTTTAATATGGAATGGATATAAAATTAATATCGTAGATACTCCAGGACATGCTGATTTTGGAGGTGAAGTAGAACGAGTATTATCAATGGTAGATTCAGTTTTATTAGTAGTTGATGCTTTAGATGGACCTATGCCTCAAACTAGATTTGTTACAGAAAAAGCATTTAAATATAATATTCATCCAATTTTAGTAATTAACAAAATAGATAGAAAAAACGCACGCCCAGATTGGGTTATAGATCAAATTTTTGATTTATTTGTTAATTTAAATGCTACTGATTCTCAATTAGATTTTCCTATAATATATACATCTGCTTTATTAGGTTTATCTGGATTAGATTACAACGCATTAGAAAAAAATATGACTCCACTATTTAAATCTATAATTAAGTACACTCCTGCTCCAAAAAAAAATATTAAAAGAAAATTTAAAATGCAAATTTCACAATTAGATTATGATAATTATCTTGGAGTTATTGGTATAGGAAGAATTCGATCAGGATGTGTAAAATTAAATCAAAATATAAAAATTATCGATAAAAAGGGAAAAAACTATTTTGGAAAAATTAACAAATTATTAACATATTGTGGATTAAAAAAAATTGAAATAAAAAAAGCATATTCAGGAGACATTATAGCAATTACTGGTATAGAAAATTTGAAAATTTCAGATACAATATGTGATATAAAAAATAATAAACCTATTCCTAAATTAAATATTGATGAACCAACAGTAAAAATGTTTTTTTCAGTAAATTCTTCTCCTTTTTCTGGGAAAGAAGGTAAATATATTACTTCAAGACATATCTTAGAAAGATTAAACAAAGAAAAAAAACATAATGTAGCACTAAAAGTAGAAGAAACAAACGATGCAAGCGTTTTTTGTGTATCAGGAAGAGGTGAATTGCATTTATCTATTTTAATAGAAAATATGAGAAGAGAAGGATATGAAATAGAAGTATCACGTCCTAAAGTAATATTTAAAAAAATAAATGGAATAAAAAATGAACCATTTGAAAATATTGTTTTAGATATAGAAATAAAACATCAAGGAGTGATTATGAAACATCTAGGAGAAAGAAAAGGAGAAATAAAAAATATGATTTCAGATAATAAAGATAGAATTAGATTAGAATACATTATATCTAGCAGAGCTTTAATTGGTTTTCGCTCTGAATTAATAAATATTACTTCTGGAACAGGATTATTTTATTCATCTTTTAGTCATTATGCAAAATCCTCTAAATTAAATATTGGACAAAGAAGAAATGGAGTATTAATATCAAATAATACAGGAAATGCAGTCGCTTTTGCTTTATTTAACTTACAAAATCGAGGAAAATTATTTTTAGGTCATGGAGCTCAAGTATATCAAGGTCAAATTATTGGAATGCATAGTAAATCTAACGATCTGACTGTAAATTGTTTATTAGGAAAAAAATTAACTAATATGCGAGCTTCTGGAACTGATGAAGCTATAAATTTAGTTAAACCAATAAATTTTACACTAGAACAAGCAATGAGTTTTATTAATGATGACGAACTAATAGAAATTACACCTAAATCTATTCGTTTAAGAAAAAAAATATTAACAGAAAGTCAAAGAAAACAAGCTTCTAGAAAAAAAATATAAATTAAAAAATCTATTTTTTTAATAAATTACTAATTAAACTTTTATATTTAAGACTTTGATAATAAATAGATAATTTACAAGAAGAAATAATAGATTTTAAATTAGAAAGAGCTAAATTAAAATTATCATTAATTATTAAGTAATCATATTCTAAATAATGTTTAATTTCTTTTGAAAAATTTTTCATTCTATTTAAAATTACTTGTTCATTATCTTGATTCCTTTTTTTTAATCTTAAAAATAATTCGTTCTTAGATGGAGGTAATAAAAAAATACTTTTTACATTAAGAATTTTTTTTTTTATTTGTTGAGCTCCTTGCCAATCTATATCTAAAAATATATTTCTTCCTGTAGATAATAATAAATTAATATTTTTTAATGACGTTCCATAATAATGATCAAAAACTTTAGCATATTCCAAAAATTCTTTTTTATAAATCATTAATTTAAATTTTTTTTTAGAAATAAAATTATAATCTACTCCATTTATTTCTTGAGATCTGATATCTCGAGTTGTAAATGAAATAGATATATTCATTTTTAAAGATTTTTCTTTTTTTATAAAAGACTTAATTAAACTAGATTTACCAGTACCACTAGGTGCAGAAATTATAAAAAGCATTCCTAATTTTTTCATATAAAAAGTTTATACTCATAAATGTTAATATAATAAAAATTACTTAAAATATTTCTTTATTAAAAGATTTAAAAAAATTTTCATAAAATTATTATTTATTAAAAATTTAAATATATAAATTTTCATACACAATAAAAATTTTAATAATTATAGAAATAACTATTATTTATTTTATAAATAAAATTATTTTTAAAAAATTTATTTAGAACTACTTGAGCATAAACAAATTTTTTATTTATTATTACTGAAGTTAATAAAACACCTTTTTTTATCCAAGAATGTTTATTTTTTATGTAAACTAAATCTCCAGAAATAAATTTATCATATTGATATAAACTATATAAAGTACATAAACATTTATTATTTAATTTTTTATATTTTATTTTAGATATTTGTTCTTGTCCAATATAACATCCTTTATTAAAACTTATTGCATAAGGAAATTTGTGTAAATTAATATTTTGTGGAAAAAAATTAATACAATTATTTTTCTCAATAATTGGAATATTTTCTTCAATATCTACAGATAACCATTGTTCACTTTGATTAAATACAGCATTTTTTTGAATTTTTTTTAAAAAATTGAAAACGTTTTGACGCGGATAAATAAATAAAAATCTTTCTATATTTTTTTTAAACCATAAAATTGTTATATCATCTTTATGTACGACAGGACTTTTTTTATTTGGTAAAATTTTAATTTTTTTATTTAAATAAAAACGTGCTTCTTTTCCTAATATTCCTAATAAAGTAAATTTTTTATCTACAGTAATTCTTACATTAGAAAATACAGCATATTTTTTCATTTCCTTAATTTGTTTTTTATATGTACTTTTATGTAAAATATAAAAATAACTATTTTTTTTTTTAAAAAGCAACATTGTACTCCAAACTTTTCCTTGATAATTACAATGTCCGCAAAAAAAATATTGATTAATAGAAAAAAATTTAATATCTGCGGTAATTTGACTTTGCAAATATTTTTTTTTATCTTTTCCAGAAATTTTTACTAAAATCAATTTATCTAAACATACAATAGAAAAAAATATATTTTCTGTAGGTAAAATAACATTCTTTTGGAAATAGAAATTTTTCATAATTTTAAACTTATCGAGAAATTTTTTTCAAATAAATAATAATTAAATATTATATGAAAATATAATTATTGAAAAGAAAAATATTTAAATTAAAATACATAATTTTTTAAATCATTTTAAAATATTAAATCTTTATACATTAAAAAATATATAAGGAATTTCTAATAAATATCATTTATATTATATTTATTTAAATAAGAAAATAAAAATATGAAAATAATTAAAAAAATTTTAAAAAAAATTTTAAAATATTCTACTAAATTTAAAAAAACTAAGGAATATCTTTAAATTAACAAAATATCAAGAAAAATCTAAAGAAATTAATAAAAAATTAGAAAATAAAAAAAATTGGAAAAAAATAAATTTAATTACAAATCTTAATAAAAAAAAAAAATATATTAATAAAAAAATGAATTTATTAATATCTATAAAAAATGAATTAAAAGAAAATAAAAATTTATTAAATTTATCTCATGAACTTAATGATTTATCAATATTACATGAAATTAAAAAAAATTTATCCAAAATAAAAAATCAAATTGAAAATTTAAATTTTTATAATATGTTTAAAAAAGAATATGATAAAAAAAATTGTTATATTGAAATTCAATCTGGATCTGGTGGAATAGAAGCTCAAGACTGGTCTAAAATGTTATTTAAAATGTATTTAAAATGGGCTCAAAAAAAAAATTTTAACACTAAAATAATTTCAGTATTATATGATGAATTTAATGGTATAAGATCTGCTACTATTCAAATTAAAGGACAATATTCATTTGGATGGCTGAGAACAGAGTCAGGAATACATCGATTAATACGTAAAAGTCCTTTTAATACAGGAAATAAAAGACATACTTCTTTTAGTTCAATTTTCGTTTATCCTATTATTAAAAAAAATAAAAAAATTAACATTAAAAAATCAGATTTAAAAATAGATGTATATAAAGCTTCTGGAGCAGGAGGCCAACATGTAAATAAAACAGAATCAGCTGTTAGAATCAAACATATACCAACTGGAATTATTGTTAAATGTCAAAATAATAGATCTCAACATAAAAATAAAAAATATGCAATTCAACAAATCATTTCAAAAATTTTTACTATGCAATTAAAAAATCAAGCTTTAAAAAAAAAAGAGATCGATTTTAAAAAGTTAGAAATTAATTGGGGAAATCAAATTAGATCATACATATTAGATGATTCTCGTATTAAAGATGAAAGAACGAAATTAGAAACGAGAAATACACAAAAATTTTTAAATGGAAACATCAATAAATTTATTAAAAAAAGCTTAAAACTAGGATTATAAAATATGAAAAAAAAAATTAAAAAAATTCCCTTTAAAAAAAAAGATACAAATAACGAATTTATAAATAGAAAATTAAAACTAAAAGAACTAAAAAAAAAAGGATTTAACTTTCCAAATAAATTTCAAAAAAAACATTATTTTAATCAAATATATATTAAATATAATTCTCAAAATAGAAATGAACTTCAAGATAATCAAAATAACATTCAAACCGCAGGAAGAATAATCCAAAAAAGAATTATGGGTAAAGCAATTTTTATGCGTTTACAAGATTCTGAAGGAGAAATTCAAATATATTCTAAACAAAATTCTTTAACTTCTAAAACCAATAATTTTAAAAAATTTAAAAGTCTTGATTTAGGAGATATTATAGGAGTAATTGGTATAATTTTTAAAACTAAAACGAATGAATTAACTATACATTGTCAAAAATTTATTTTATTAACAAAAGCACTTAGACCTCTTCCAGAAAAATTTCATGGATTAGTAAATAAAGATACAAGATATAGAAAAAGATACTTAGATTTTATTTCTAATAATAGTTTAAAAAAAACATTTCAAATACGATCTAAATTAATATCTATGATTAGAAATTATATGCATAAAAAAAAATTTTTAGAAGTAGAAACACCTATGTTACATAATCTTCCTGGAGGAGCTATTGCTAAACCTTTTATTACATATCATAATTCTTTAAGCAAAAAAATGTATTTAAGAATTGCTCCGGAATTATATTTAAAACGTTTAATTATAGGAGGATTTGAAAAAATATTTGAAATTAATAGAAATTTTAGAAATGAAGGTGTATCTTCACGTCATAATCCAGAATTTACAATGATGGAAATATATATTGCTTACTCTAATTATAAATATCTAATGAAATTTTTAGAAAATTTAATGCAATATTTATCAAAAAAAATTCACCATAATTATATAATTGAATATAAAAAAAATTTTTTTGATTTAAGTAAACCATTTTTAAAACTAACAATGAAAGAATCTATTATTAAATTTAATAATTTTATAGATCCAAAAGATTTAAAAAATTTAACTCAATTAAAAAAAATTACAAATAAATTACAATTAAAAATTAAACATACATGGGGAATAGGAAAAATTATTACAGAAATATTTGAAAAAACAGTAGAAAAAAAACTTATAAATCCAACTTTTATTACAGAATATCCAATAGAAGTATCTCCTTTAGCAAGAGAAAAGAATCACGATAAATATTTTTCTGACAGATTTGAATTTTTTATTGGAGGTTATGAAATAGGAAATGGATTTTCAGAATTAAATGATCCTACAGAACAAAAGAAAAGATTTAAAATGCAAAATAAAAAAAAAAAATACGATAAAGATTATATATTAGCTTTAGAACATGGTATGCCTCCTACAGCTGGATTAGGTATTGGAATTGATCGATTAACCATGATTTTTACAAATCAAAAAAACATTAAAGATGTCATAATGTTTCCTAATATGAGATTTATTAAAAAATAAACTTTACTAAATAAAAAAATAATAAAAAATGAACATTCTAATAAGAAAAAAAAATAAAGTTAATTCAAAAAAAATTTTAAAAATTATTAAAAAGTATAAAACTCCAATTTGGATATATAATAAAAAAACAATTCAAAAAAAAATATCAAAACTAAAAAAATTTGATATTATTAGATTTGCTCAAAAAGCATGTTCGAATATTCATATATTAAAAATTATGAGAAAAAATAAAGTAAAAGTTGATGCTGTTTCTTTAGGAGAAATTGAACGAGCTTTATACGCTGGTTTTAAAGGAAACAGTGAAGATATTATTTATACTTCTGATATTATTGAAGATGATACATTAGAAAAAGTTATTTTACATAATATTCCAATTAATATTGGATCTATAGATATGATTAAAAAAATTGGTAAAAGATCTCCAAAACATAAAGTGTGGATAAGAATAAATCCAGGATTTGGACATGGACATAATAAAAAAACAAATACAGGAGGAAAAAATAGTAAACATGGAATTTGGAATTTAAAAAAAGCTTTTAAATTAATTAAAAAATTCAACTTAAAATTAATTGGACTACATATCCATATTGGATCTGGTGTAAATTATATTCATTTAAAAAAAGTCTGTCATGCAATGTTAAAAGAAGCAACATCTATAAATCATAAAATATCTTATATATCAGCAGGTGGAGGTTTAACTATTCCTTATAAAAGTTATCAGGACAAAGTTAATATTGAAGACTATTATCAAATATGGAATAAATCCAGAAATCAAATTTCTAAAAAACTAAATTGTAAAATTAAACTAGAAATAGAACCCGGACGATTTTTAGTTGCTGAATCTGGTTTATTAGTATCTAAAATAGAAAGTATAAAAATTGTAAAAAATAGAACATTTATACTTTTAAATTGTGGATTTAATGAATTAATACGTCCAGTATTATATGGAAGTTACCATTATATTTCTGTGTTACCTATGGATAATAGAACTTTAGATTATGCAAAAAAAATAGAAGTAATTGTTGGCGGTCCTTTATGTGAATCAGGAGATATATTTACACAAAAAGAAAATAATATTTTATATACCATAAAAATACCAATAGTTAAAATTGGTGATTACTTAATAATTCATGATGTAGGAGCATATGGATCATCAATGTCTTCTAATTATAATAGCAGACCTTTAATTCCTGAAATTTTAGTAAAAAAAAATAGTTTTATACAAATAAGAAGACGACAAACTATAAAAGAAATGTTATCTTTAGAACTTTAATGCTATGCTTAAATTTCATATAAAATATTTATTAATATTTTAAATATTAAATTGAAACAACAAATAGAATATGTTTGTTTTCTTTAAAATAATATTTTTAAATGTTTATTTAAAAAATTATTTTAAATATTTTTAATTATAATTAACACAATATTTTATATAAATAAAAAATTATTTTATATTTAAAATTTTTAAATAATTTAATATATTTATTAATTTTATAAAAAATAATTAAATAAATTATATTATAAAAGACATTACTAATATTTTTACATATAAAAAATTAAAAAAATTAAAAATATATTTCAAATTATTAAAAAATAAGAAAAATAAACAATATAAAAAAAATTAGAACTTTATTTTTTTTAGTTACTAAATAAAAAATCAATTTTAAAAAAAATAATATATAAATTATTTTAAAAAAATAATATTTCTATTATTATTTCAAAATATTATATTTATTAAAAAAATTCAATATATTTTAAAAAAAATATTTAAAATTAATTAATCTATAAAAATAATATAAAAATACAAAAAATAAAATCTAAAATTTTAAAATTAAAAAATTAAAAATATTGTTTTTTACATAAAGTCTGATATTAAAATATAAATATATTTCAAAATATAAATGTTATTAAAAAAAATCATGAAAAAAATACATATAAAAACATGGGGTTGCCAGATGAATGAATATGATTCATCTATAATATTTCATGTACTTCAAAAAAAATTAAAATATATTGCAACAAAAAATGCAGAAAAATCTGATTTAATCATTTTAAATACATGCTCTATACGAGAAAAAGCACAAGAGAAACTATTTGATCAATTAGGAAGATGGAAAAAATTAAAACATATAAATAAAAAATTAATTATAGCTGTAGGAGGATGTGTAGCTGCACAAGAAAAAAAAAATATTTATAAAAGAGCACCATATGTAGATATAATTTTTGGACCAAAAACAATTCATCGTTTACCTAAAATCATTAAAAAAATTTATAAAAAAAGAAAAAAAATTATAAATATTCAATCAAATAGTTTAAAAAAATATAAATTTTATAAACATCATTCTTTAAAAAAGATTAGTGAATATATTTCTATTATGGAAGGGTGTAATAAATGCTGTTCGTTTTGTATTGTTCCACATACTCGAGGCAAAGAAATCAGTCGAAATCCTGAAGAAATTTTATCTGAAGCAAATTTTTTAGCGAATAACGGAACTAAAGAAATAATTTTATTAGGGCAAAATGTAAACTCATATAAAGGTAAATCTATTAATAAATCTATTTTAAAATTATCAAATTTAATAAAATTAATATCTAAAATTGATCAAATAAAAAGAATACGTTTTATTACAAGCAATCCTATGGAATTTACAGATGATTTAATTAAAATTTATAAAAAAGTACCAAAATTAGTTAGCTATTTACATTTACCTGTACAAAGTGGTTCAAATAGAATTTTAAAAAAAATGAGAAGAGCCTATAATATTTCAATATATAAAAAAATTATACAAAAATTAATTTTATATAGACCGAATATACAAATTACTTCTGATTTTATTATTGGTTTTCCTGGAGAAACAAGAGAAGATTTTCAAAAAACATTAAAATTAATTGATGAAATAAAATTTGATATGAGTTTTAGTTTTATTTATTCAAAACGACCTGGTACACCAGCAGCACGTTTATTAGATTCTGTTAGTTTACAAGAAAAAAAAGAAAGATTATATTTTTTACAAAAAAAAATACAAAAAAATACAAAATTTTGGAGTAAAAAAATGATTGGAACACGTCAAAAAGTATTAGTAGAAAAATTTATATACAAAAATAATATAAAAAAATTATTTGGAAAAACTCAAAATAATAGAACAGTTTTATTTAAAGGATCTAAAAAATTAATTGGAAAAATTATTAATGTTAAAATTAAAAACGCACATATGCAAACTTTAAAAGGAGAATTATAAAATATTTTATTAAAATAAAAATTTTTAAAATATTTAATTTTATATAATTTTAAATGATTAAAATAAATATGAAATATTCCGTAGAAATAAAAAAAAATATTCCAAAAAAAAAATTAATAAAAAAATGGGTTAAAAAAATTATAAAAAATTCTATAAAAAAAACAATAATTACAATAAAAATTGTTAATAAAAATAAAATAAAAAAATTAAATTATCTTTATAAACATAAAAATAAACAAACAAATATTTTATCTTTTACTATTATAGATCCTCAAGAAAATAATAATACATTCTTAATGGGAGATTTAGTAATTTGTAAAAGCATTATTGAAAAAGAATCAAAAAAATATTGTATAAAAATATCTGAACGATGGGCACATATGATTATTCACGGTGTATTGCATTTAATGGGTTATGTACATAATAATTTATCTAGTCAAAAAAAAATGGAAACATTAGAAATCAAAAACATGATTTCTTTAGGATTTAAAAATCCATATTTTTATAATAAATAATGTTAATTTAAAAATATTTAACTTTAATTATAAATATAATTTATATAAAAATATTTATAATATTAATTTAAAAGAGATATACAGAATATGTATAACAAAAAAGGATTTATTTTAAAATTTTTTAACAAAATTTTTAGCGAAGAACCACAAGATAAAAAAGAACTATTATATTTTATAAATAAATCTAAAAAAAATAAATTAATTGTACAAAATACTTATAACATTGTTAAAAAAGTAATTAATTTAGAAAATAAAAAAGTAAAAGATATCATGGTTCCTAGAACTCAAATGATTACATTAAATATTCATGATACATTAAAAAAATGTTTAAAAATCACTATTCAATCATCGTATTCAAGATTTCCAATCATGAGTTATGATAAAAATCACATCATAGGATTTTTAATAGCTAAAGATTTATTTAAAAATATATACAATGATCAAAAAAATTTTTTATTAAAAAAAATAATTAAAAAACCTGTAATTATTCCTGATAGCCAAAATCTTAATAGAACCTTAAAAGAATTTTATCTTAATAAAAATTATATGTCTATCGTTATAGATGAATTTGGAATTATTACTGGATTAATAACTATTAAAGATATTTTAAAGCATTTGTTCAAAAAAATAAAATAATTAAAATTCTTTTAAGATTCTCATATAATTTTTTTTAAAAAAATAATAAAAAATTTTAAAGTATTTATAAGAAATTACATATAAGGAATATAAATGAAGAAAAAATATGATTTTATTAAAATTGAAAAACAAATACAATATAAATGGAAAAAAAAAAATAGTTTTCAAGCTTTCGAAAATTTAAAAAAAAAAAAATATTATTGTGTTCCTATGCTTCCTTATCCTTCTGGAAAATTACATATAGGTCATGTAAGAAATTATACAATTAGTGATGTCATATCAAGATATCAACGAATGCTAGGAAAAAATGTTTTACAACCAATAGGATGGGATGCATTTGGATTACCTGCTGAAATAGCAGCAATCAAAAATAAAGAAAAACCAAAAGATTGGACACAAAAAAATATTCAATATATGAAAAAACAATTAAAATCTTTAGGTTTTAGTTATGATTGGAACAGAGAAATCTCTACATGTAATCCAAAATATTATAAATGGGAACAATGGTTTTTTATTCAACTATATAAAAAAAAATTAGTATATAAAAAAACTTCTTTAGTAAAATGGTGTAAAAAAGATAAAACTGTTTTAGCAAATGAACAAGTTATTAAAGGAAAATGTTGGAGATGTGATACTAAAGTTATTTTAAAAAATATTCCACAATGGTTTCTAAAAATAAGAAAATATGCAGAAGAATTATATCAAGATATAAAAACATTAAAAATGTGGCCTAAAAAAGTTAAAAATATGCAAAAAAACTGGATTGGAAGAACTAAAGGAATAGAAATAAATTTAACATTAAAAAAAAATAAAAAAATTATTCAAGGATATACTATTAGACCTTATAGTCTATTAGATGCAGAATATATAGCAATAGCTCCAGATCATGAATCTGTTATAGAATTAATTAAAAATAATTCTAAACTTTATAAATTTATTAAAAAACAAAAAAAAAAATTAGCATCTGTTTCAAATTTTAAAAAAATTCAAAATATCGGAATAAATACAAATGAAATTGCAATTAATCCTTTAAATAAAAAAGAATTACCAATTTGGATCGCTAATTTTGTTTCTATTGAATATGGAAAAAATATTATTATTGCATCTCCTAAACATAATTTAATAGAATTTAATTTTTATAAAAAAAATATAAATTATTTAAAAAATAATTCTTTGAAAATTTCAAAAAAAAATATTTTTAAAATTAATAAAAAAATATTATTTCAAGTAAAAAATAAAAAAATAGGAAAAATTACAAAAAAATATAAATTACAAGATTGGAACATATCTAGACAAAGATATTGGGGCGCTCCAATTCCAATAGCAACAACAAAAAACAATAAAATCATAACTATTCCAGAAAAAAAATTACCAGTATTATTGCCTAAATTTAATGATTATCATAATCAAGATAAATTAAAAAAATGGACTAATATAAAAATAAATGGAGTAAACGCAATAAGAGAAAATGATACATTTGATACTTTTATGGAATCTTCTTGGTATTATACTAGATATACATGTCCAAACTTTTCAAAAGGTATGATTGATTTTAATACTGCAAAATACTGGTTACCAATAGATCAATATGTAGGAGGAATTGAACATTCTACTATGCATTTAATATATTTTAGATTTTATCATAAATTATTAAGAGATTTTAATTTAGTTTCGCATAATGAACCAGTCAAAAAATTATTATGCCAAGGTATGGTTTTATCAGATGCATTTTATTATTTAAAAAATAAAAATACACGAGTATGGATTAATCAAAAAAATCTTAAAATAAAAAAAAATGATAAAGGACAAATTATTTCTATAAAAAACTTAAATCACAAAAAAGTTATTTATGCAGGAATAATGAAAATGTCTAAATCTAAAAATAATGGCGTCAATCCTCAAAAAATTATTAAAAAATATGGAGCAGATTCAATAAGATTATTTATTATGTTTGCAGCACCAGTAGAATCTGATTTATATTGGAATGAACGTGGATTAAAAGGAATGCATAAATTTTTAAAAAAAATATGGAATATATGTTATATAAATATATCTATTTTTAAAAAAAATAAAAAAAAAAATTTTAATTCATATCAAAAAGAAAATCATAAAACATACTCTTATTTATTTGAAACAATATTAAAAGTTTCTCAAGATATTCAAAAAAAACAATCGTTTAATACTGCTATATCTCATATTATGAAATTTTTTAAATATTTAAAAAAAAATGTTATAAAAAAAAATAATCATTATATAATAATTAGAGAATG
Organism: Buchnera aphidicola (Chaitophorus sp. 3695); assembly: GCF_964058985.1. Lineage (NCBI taxonomy): Bacteria > Pseudomonadati > Pseudomonadota > Gammaproteobacteria > Enterobacterales > Erwiniaceae > Buchnera > Buchnera aphidicola. The sequence continues at coordinate 352,603 of NZ_OZ060379.1, forward strand.
TTTAATTGTTATTTTAAAATTATTAAATCCATTTACTCCACATTTTAGTTATAAAATTTTAAAAAAATTTCAAAAACAATCTAATTTTAATATACATAATTGGCCTGAAATAAATAAAAAATATATTTTATCTCCAATAAATAAAATTATTATTCAAATTAACGGAAAAATATGTTGCATTATTTCAACTAAAAAAAAATTATCTGAAAAAGAAATTTTTAATAAAGCTATCAAAAAAAATCAAGTCATAAAAAAACTTAATACAAAAAAAATTATAAAAACATTTTTTATTCCTGAAAAAATTTTAAATTTAATCACAACATAGTTAAATGAGTTTTTAAAAAATAAAAAATAATAACATCATATGTATATTCAATGAATCATATAAATTTAAAAAAAATTATAAATAATATTTATAAAAAAAAAAAATATAACTATATAATTTATGGAACAAAAAATATTCTCATACAAAAGTATCAAGATATAATTTTAAAAACATTTAATAAGATAAATCTTATAAACTATAAAAAAATTGAAATAAAAAATCAAAAAAATTGGGAAAATTTTTTTTATGAATGTAAAAAAAAAGATTTTTTATTTAAAAAAAAAATAATTATTTTAAAAATATTTACTAATAATATACAAAAAAAAATTATTGATAAAATAAAAAAAAATAATATTTTATTTAAATCTAATATTATTTTATTAATTTTAAACGAAAAAAATTATAAAAATATTATTAAACAAAATATGGAAAATATTTTTTTACATAATTTTACTTTTATTCCATGTTTTGAATTAAACAAAGAAGAATTTTTAAATTGGATCGAAGAATATCTAGAAAATAATTTAATTAAAAATACAGCAAAAATTTTTTTATATAAAAATTATTATTCAAATATTGAATTATTACATCAAAATTTAGATATGATTGCGTTAGTTTTTCCAAACCAAGAAATTACTATCAATCATATAAAAAAAATAATTTTTACAGAAGAAACATATACAATATTTCAATGGATTCATTATTTATTTTTAGGGAAATATAAAAAATCTTTATTAATATTAAATAATTTATATAAAAATAAAATTTCTCCTTTAAGTTTAATAAGATACTTAGAAAATCAAATAATTATATTGATTTTGTTAAAAAAAGAAAAAAATTATATTAAAAAAAAAAAAATTTTGAATGAAAAAAGAATTTGGAAAAATACACAAAAATTTTATATTTATGCTAGTAAAAAAAATAATTATAAAAGTTTGTTAAAAATTATAAGGTATTTAACGAGAATCGAAGTATCTATTAAAAAAATTAAGAAAAAATCAATATGGATAATTCTAAAAGAAATATCTTTAATGTTTAATTAAAAAAAAATAAATTAATATAAAAATTTTATAAAGATTGATAATTAAATTATATAAACAATGAAAAAAAAAAATATTTTAAATTTAATAGGACTTAGATGTCCGGATACTATGCTTTTCTTAAAAAAAAAACTCCGATCATTAAAAATCGGAGATTTAATTATAATTATCACAGATGATATAACAACAAAAAAAGAAATACCTCTTTTATGTAATTTTTTAAATTATATTTTAATCAAATCTAATATTTTAAAAATTCCTTACTCATATTTTTTAAAAAAAAAATGAATATTTTAAATTTAAAAATTTTTAAACTAAAAATTTTAACATTCTTCTTAATGGTTCAGCTGCTCCCCATAATAATTGATCTCCTATAGTAAAAGCAGATAAATATTTTGATCCAATGTTTAATTTTCTCAATCTACCTATAGGAATGTTTAAAGTTCCTGTTACAGATAATGGAGTTAATTCTTTTAAAGTAGATTCTTTATCATTTGAAATAACTTTCACCCATTTATTATCATTTGATAATATTTCTTCTATTTTATGTAAACTTATATCTTTTTTTAATTTGATAACAAAAGATTGACTATGACAACGCAAAGAACTTACTCGTACGCATGTTCCATCAATTAAAACTCTGTTGTTATTTTCAGTTGATAAAATTTTATTAGTTTCTGATTCCATTTTCCATTCTTCTTTACTTTGCCCATTTGGCATACTAGAATCAATCCATGGAATTAAATTTAAGATTAAAGGTATCAGAAAATTTTTTTTTGGAAAATCAAAATTTTTTGTAATACTAGTAATATTTTTTTCAATTTTTAAAATAGATTGAGAAAACGTAGATTTTTTAGATAAATATTGATTTAAAAAATTAATTTGCTCTAATAATTCTTTAATATATTTGGATCCAGCTCCAGAAGCAGCTTGATAAGTAGAAAAAGAAACCCATTTAATTAAATTTTGACGAAATAATCCACCTAAAGCTAACATCATTAAACTAACAGTACAATTTCCACCTACAAAAGTTTTAATTCCATTATAAATAGCATTTTTTATATGCATATGATTAATTGGATCTAAAACAATTAAAGCATCTTTATTCATTCTTAAATCTGATGCCGCATCTATCCAATATCCTGACCATCCAGAAGAACGTAAAATTGGAAAAACTTTTTGAGTATATAAGCTACCTTGACATGTTATAATAATATCTAATTTCTTTAATTCTTCTATATTATAGGCATCTTTTAAGAAACCTGGAAATAAAAAATTACTAAATTTAGGATTTTTTTCACCAATTTGAGAAGTAGAAAAGAAAATTGATTTAATATGTAAAAAATCTTTTTCTTCTAACATTCTTTTTAACAATACAGATCCTACCATACCTCTCCAACCAATAAATCCAACTTTTTTTTTCATAATATTCATTAAAGATTAAATATTAAAAATTTTTTAATAAAATTTTTAAAAAATAATCACCTCTTAGAATTTTTAAAAAAAAATAAAAATATTTAAAAAATTAATTTTATAATATTATATTAAAATATTTTAAAAAAATATTTTTATATATATAAAATTTAAAAAATAAAATTATTTTAAATAAATTATTATTATATAATTAATAATATTTATTATAACCGATTTTAAAAAAAAAAATAAAAATGGAAAAAAATAATGCAAACAATAATTTCTATTACTATATTACTAATTTTAATTATGGATCCATTAGGTAATTTACCTGTATTTATGACTGTTTTAAAAAACTTTAATTCAAAAGAACGTCGTCTAATATTAATTAGAGAAATGTGTATCGCTTTATGTATTATGATACTTTTTTTATTCTCTGGAGAAAATATTTTAAATTTTTTAAATTTAAAAACAGAAACTGTATCTATTTCTGGAGGAATAATATTATTTTTCATTGCTATAAAAATGATTTTTCCAAATCATGAAAATGAAAATCATGTAAAAGTTGTTCATGAAGAACCATTTTTAGTGCCTTTAGCAGTACCCTTAGTAGCTGGACCTTCTGTTTTAGCTACTTTAATGTTACTATCTCATCAATATGCAAAAAATATGAATTATTTAATTATTTCTTTATTCATTTCTTGGAGTATAACATTAATTACATTATTAATGTCTGATGCTTTTCTAAATATCTTTGGAAAAAAAGTAGTAAATGTTTTAGAAAGATTAATGGGACTAATATTAATTATGTTATCCACACAAATGTTTCTTAACGGTATAAAAATATGGTTAAAAAGTTAATTTAAAACAAATTAAAAAATTATATTTTACATAAATATTTAGAAAAAAATCGAATATAAAAAATTTATTATCTAATACAAAATAAAAAAATTTTTTATATTTAATAAATATAAATTTTTTAAAAATTAAATTATCTTTAATAACAAAATAATTTATATTTAATATAAATAAAAAAATATATTAAATATAAAATTCTTTATATATTTTCATTAATTATAAAAAATTTTAAGAGTAAAATATGCTTATCAATGAAATGAAAAAAATTAATATAAAAAAAAAAAAAATATTAATTAGATTAGATTTAAATGTACCTATTCAAAATAATAAAATTACATCATATGCTCGTATTAAAGCATCTTTGCCTACAATAAAGTTAGCATTAAAAAATAAATCAAAAATTATGATTTTATCTCATTTAGGACGACCTATAGAAAATAAATTTGATAAAAAATATTCATTATTTCCAATATTTAAATATTTAAAAAAGAAAATAAAAAATACAAAGATTCATTTTTTAAAAAACATATATGATCAAATAAAAATTAATTATGGAGAAATTATAATATTTGAAAACGTACGATTTAATCTCGGTGAAAAAGAAAATAATACAAAATTAGCAAAAAAATATGCTTCTTTATGTGATATTTTTGTTATGGATGCATTTGGTACTGCTCATAGAATGGAAGCATCTACTTACGGAGTAGGAATGTTCGCAAAAATTTCATGTGCAGGACCTTTACTTATGTCTGAAATTAAATCTTTAAAAAAATCTATAAAAAAACCTAAAAGACCATTAATAACAATATTAGGAGGATCAAAAATATCTACAAAATTTAATGTTTTAAAAAAATTAGCTAAAATATCAGATACTACAATAGTAGGAGGAGGTATAGCAAATACGTTTTTAGCCATTAAAAATAATATTGGAAAATCTCTTTATGAAAAAAATTTTGTTAAATTAGCTAAAAAACTTCTAGAAAAATATAATATTATTATACCTATTGATTCAAGAACATTAAATGTACATGATAAAAAAAATACATATCTAATGAAAGATTCTAATTTAATTTCTGATAATGAAGAAATTATGGATATAGGTGATCAAAGTATAAAAAAAATAATTAAAATAATAAAAAAAGCAAAAACTATTATTTGGAATGGTCCTGTAGGAGTTTTTGAATCTAAAAAATTTCGTTTAGGAACAGAAAAAATTTCTTATGCTATTGCAAATAATAAAAATTCTTTTTCTTTGGCTGGAGGAGGAGATACATTAGCTGTTATAGAGATGTTTAATATAAAAAAAAAAATTTCATATATTTCTACTGGAGGAGGAGCATTCCTAGAATTCATTGAAGGAAAAAAATTGCCATCTATTCAAATGTTACAAAAAAAATATATAAAAAATTAATATAACTATAAGGAATTATAAAAATTATATGAAAAAAATTAATAAAAAAATGCCTATAGGTGTTTTAAATGGATCTGAAACTAAAGAAATTTTTGAATTAGCTAAAAAAAATAATTATGCTATACCATCTATTAATTGTATTAATACTGATTCTATAAACACTATATTAAAAACAGCTAACTATATGAAATCTCCTGTAATTATACAGTTTTCATATGGAGGATCTACTTTTCTTTCTGGAAAAGAAAACACTAATAATAAAAAATTATTTCAAGAAGCAATAGATGGAGCTATATCAGGAGCTCAACATATTCATTTAATGTCAAAATATTATAATATTCCAATTATCTTACATACTGATCATTGTAATAAAGAATTATTACCTTGGATTCAAGGTTTAATTAAGGTTGGAGAAAAATTTTTTAAAGATCATCAACGTCCTTTATTTTCTTCTCATATGTTAGACTTATCACAAGAATCATTAAAAAATAATATCAAAACTTGTTCTAAATATTTAAAAAAAATGAATAAGATAAATATGCTTTTAGAAATTGAACTTGGTTGTACTGGAGGAGAAGAAGACGGAATTGATAATACAAATTTAGAAAAAAAATACTTGTATACAAAACCAAAAGAAGTCAATTACGCCTATCAAAAACTTTCTAAAATTAGTCCACTTTTTTCAATTGCAGCATCTTTTGGAAATGTTCATGGAGTATATAAAAAAGGAAATATAGATTTAAAACCTAAAATATTAAAAAAATCTCAAATATATGTACAACACAAAAACAATATATCTCAAGTTAATCCTTTAAATTTCGTTTTTCACGGAGGTTCAGGATCATCTTTATCAGATATTCATAAATCTATTAAATATGGTGTTGTAAAAATAAATTTTGATACAGATATACAATGGTTTACATGGGAAGGTATATTAAAATTTTATAAAAAATATAAAAATTATTTACAAAGTCAATTAGGTAATCCTCAAGGTATTAACCAACCTAATAAAAAATATTATGATCCAAGAAATTGGATAAAAAAATCGCAAAATAATACTTATTTAAAACTACAAAAAATCTTTAAAAATTTAAATGCAATCAATATACTATAAAAAATTATTATAATTTATCATTATTTATATAAATTTATTCAATCTTTTATAATATAAAATAAAAATTAATATTTTAAAAAAATATAAAATCGTTTATTATAAAAGATCAAACAAAATAAAATTATTAAGAAATTTTATTTTATAAAACTATAACTTTATTTATAATAATTGAAATTTTTTAAAAATATTTCATTTATTTAATAAATACAATTTCATTGGATTTAAAAATATGTTGAAATACATACTTATAATTATTGCGATCGTTCTAGCATTAGGTCATATAAGTACTGTTCAACCAACATTTTTTATTGCAATTCTTGGAACATTAGGAATGGCTACAGGATTAACTCTGCAAGGAACTATATCAAATTTTACTGCTGGAATTTTATTAAAAATTTTTAGACCTTTCAAGTTAGGAGAATATGTCAGTTTAGAAAAAATATCAGGAACAATATTAAACATAGATATATTTTATACAATTTTACGTACAATAGATGGTAAAATTGCTGTTATTCCTAATAATAGAATTATGTCTGGAGAAATTGTAAATTATTCTAGAGCTTCTATTCGAAGAAATGAATTTTTTATACATGTTGCTCATGATTCTGATATCAAACTAGTAATTTCAGTATTGAAAAAAGTTGTCAATAAAGAAGAACGCGTTGTGCAAAATCCAGATGTATTAATTGGACTTCATGAATTATCTCCAAATTCTTTAAATTTTGTAGTAAGATGTTGGAGTAAAACACAAGAATTACAAATAGTATATTGGGACCTAATGTATAAGTTTAAAAAAGAATTAGATAAAAATAATATTCACATTGCATGTTCTGATCATTTTTCAAAATTTCTAAAATCTAAAAAAATAAAAAAAATATCAAAAAAAAAATAACAAATCATAAAAAGTAATTAAATTATAAAATTATTTAGCATTAAAATAATTCAATTTAATTACTTGAAATGTATTAAAAAAAATTATGATAAAAATTTATACTTCTAATGATTTAAATTATTTAATAAGAAAAATATGTAGTTTTATAAAAAAAAAAAATAACAATATATTTTTAAAAGAAATAATTATTGTAGAAGATAAAGCAATGATTTCTTTTATTGAAAATAAAATATCAAAAATTCTTGGAATAAATAGTAATATTTCTTATATTTCAATTAAAAAATTTATATTTAATATTTTAAAAAAAAATATATATAATAAAAAATTTTTATTCAACGAATCATGCATTTTATGGGAATTAATAAGTTTATCTCCAAAATATACGAAATATTTTTCATTTAACAAAAAAGATTCAGATTTAATTAAATTTAAATATTTTAAAACTTTATCAAAAATTTTATATGAATACTCTATTCATCGTCCAAATTGGATTGTAGATTGGGAAAATAAAAAATATACTATATTAAATAAAAATAATACACTATATAATATACAAAAAAAAATCTGGAATAAAATAATTTATACTAAAAAAATACAAAAAAAATATCATATTCCCTATCTAATTAAAAATTTTAATAAAAATAATATTCAATCTATAAATTTACCTAATCGATTATTCTTATTAAATCCATGTAATTATGCATTTACATATTTTAAAATTTTAAAAAAAATTAGTAATATTACAGAAATTTATTTTTTTATATGTACTCCATTTCAAAATTTAAATTCTCTGAAAAAAAAAAATTATAATAATTCAAATTCTTTTATCTCTCATTGGTATAAAGATCATTTAAAACAAATAAAATACATCTTTAATTTAACAACAAATATTAAACAAAAATATATCATTAATTATAATAAAACCTTATTAGGAAATATTCAAAATCAAATTAAAAATATACATACAAATAATATTTTAAAAAAAAAAAATAATTTTTCTAATGATGACTCAATTTCAATTCATGAATGCCATAGTTATTTAAGAGAAATAGAAATTTTATATGATAATATATCATACATCTTAAATACAAATAAAAATATTGAACCTAAACATATTATCGTTAAAACAGAAAACATTGAAAACTATATTCCATTTATTCAATCAGTTTTCATTTCAGAAAATCAAAAAAATAAAATTCCTTTTAAAATTTATAAAAAAAAATTTTCTAATAGTAAAATTTTGTATATTTTTAATAAAATTTTAGAATTACCAGAAAATAAATTTAAATCTGAAAAAATATTAAATTTTTTAAATTTTTCTTTTATTTCTAAAAAATTTTTAATTAATAAAAAAGAATTTAAAATAATAAAAAAATGGATTAAAGATACAAATATTAGATGGGGAATTGATCAAAATCATAAAAAAAAAATACATCATATCCCTATTAATCAAAATACTTGGAATGAAGGTATTAAAAAAATTATTATGGGATATGGAGTAAAAAATTATATTTTATGGAAAAAAATTCTTCCATATAATATTAACGAAAAAAAAGAAATCAAAATATTAGAAAAGATTTTATTTTTTATAAAAATTTTAAAAAAATGGAGAAAAAAGTTATCTACTAAAAAAAATATTTATTCTTGGAAAAAAATATATTTACAAATAATTAATGATTTTTTTTATTTAAATGTAAAACAAAAAAAAAAAATTAAATATATTGAAAAAGAATGGAATATAATTTTAAAAAATATTTCAAACAGTTCATATAAAAAAAGAATATCAATTAAAATTATTCAATATGAAATTAATAAAAAATTAAAAAATATTTTAACATATAACAAAAATAATTATAATTGTATAACATTTTCTCATTTTAAAAATTTTAGAACAATCCCTTTTAAAATTACCTATATATTAGGTATGAATTATCATGAATTTCCTAAAAAAAATATTCAAAAACATGAAAATTTATTATATATAGACAAACAAAATAATAACTATAAAAAAAATTCAGAAGAATATTTTATGTTCTTAGAACTATTATATTTTACTCAAAAAAAAATTTTTATTAGTTATATAAATAATTCATATGATTCAATAAAAAACCAATCTTATTCTATAATTTTAAATCAATTTAATATATACATACAAGAAAATTTTTTTTTAAAAAAAGATTTCTTTAAAAATTTATTATTTATACATCCAAAATATAGTTTTGAAAGAAAAAATTTTCATATAAAAAATAATTTTCATAGTTTTCATTCAAAATGGATTTTATCAAAAAATACAAAAAAAAAAATTAGCTTTAAAAAAAATATTAAAATACCATTATCATATAAAATAAAAAATATACATATCAAAAATTTATTATCTTTTTGGAATAATCCTATTAAATATTTTTTTCATAATAGATTAAAAATTTTTTATCAAAGAGAAATATTAGATAATTATAATCAAGAACCTTTTTACATAGATAAAAAAAATCATTATTTATTAAGTGAAAAAATTCTTAACTATATGATTTTTAAAAAAGATCTAGATAGTTTATTTAAAATAATATCTTCTATGGGAATTTTACCTCATGGAAATCTTGGCAAAACTTACTTAAATTATCAATTTAAAAAAATAAAAAAAATATTTATAAAAATTAAAAAAATGAATATATCTTTAAAAAATAAATATATTGAATTTAAAATAAATAGATATATTATTCAAGGAAATTTAAAAAATATTACTGAAAAAGGTTTATTACGTTGGAAATCTTTTAATTTAAATCACTATAACAAAATTACTTTCTGGATAGAACATTTAATATATTGTATTCAAAATGGAAAATATCATAGCTCTTATATAGGTATGAATAATAAAATTACTTTTAGAAATCTTAAAAAAGATTTAGCTGAAAAATATTTATTAAAATATATTTTAGGATATATTCAAGGATTAAAAAAACCAATAATTTTAACAAACACAGGATTAAGTTGGTTTCATTATATGTATGATAAAAAAAAAAAAAAGATCTCCAATAAAAATAAAATTATTAAATATAGTAAAAAAAAAATTATAGATATATGGAATGGAAATAAATATGTATTAGGAGAAAAAAAAGATCCGTATATTAAAAAACTTTATACATTATTTCATCATAACTTTATACAAAAAACATGTCAAACATGCAAATATTGGATGCTTCCAATATATGAAAATTCAATATAAAATTTTTACTATTAAAAAATGAATATATTAAATAATATATTTTTAATTCCATTTAAAGGAATTAAAATAATTGAAGCTTCAGCAGGAACAGGTAAAACATTTACAATTATTTTATTATATTTACGTTTATTATTAGGAATTAATAATAAAAAAAAATATTTAGTAAAAGAAATTTTAATTATTACTTACACTAAAAATGCCAAAATAGAAATTCAAAATAGATTAGAAAAAAACATCTATCATTGCTATATAGACTGTTTGTCTAAAAAAACAAAAAATTTGCATTTTAAACAATTATTTCAAAAAATTAAAGATTATAAAAATGCAAGTATTTTATTAAAAAAAGCTTATATAGAAATTCATAATGCATCAATTTATACTATTCATGGATTTTGTAAATATATATTAAACATTAAAAATTTTAATCATGATTATTCTTGTACAAAAAAAAAATATCAAGAAGAAATTTTATATAAAAAATCTGTATATACTTTTTGGAGAAAATTTTTTTATCCTTTAGACACAGAAATATCAAATATAATTTTTAAATACTGGAAAAATCCAGATAATCTTTTATTAGAAATTGTTCAATTTTTAAGCATTAAATCAAAAATATATTTTAAAAATAAAAAAAAAGTAAAAAATATTTATGAAAAACATTATGATAATATAAAAAAAATAAAAAATTTTAAAAAAAAATGGACTAACATAAATATTTTATTAAACGAAAATTTTTTAAAAAAAAAATTTAATAAAAGAATATATAATCAGAAAAACATTTCTAGATGGATAAAAAAAATTACAAAATGGACTTTAAAAAAAACTAAAAATTATAGCATTCCAAACGAATTGAAATATTTTGTAAAAGAAAAGATAGAATTAAATTGTTATAAATTTCATAAAACAGATTTTTTATTTTTAAAAATTATAAAAAAATTTTTAAAAATTAAATTTTCTTTAAAAGAAAACATTATTTTTTATGCAATCAAAAAAATACCAAAAATTTTAAAAAAAATTAAAAAAAAAAAATTTTGCTTTGATAATTTAATTACTTCTATGCTGTTATTTTTAAAAAATAAAAAAAATTTAGCACAGTTTATAGAAAAAAAATTTCCGATAGCATTTATTGATGAATTTCAAGACACAGATAATCAACAATACAATATTTTTAAAAAAATATACCGAAATAAAAAAAAATCTTCTTTAATATTAATAGGAGATCCTAAACAATCTATTTATAATTTTAGAGGAGCTGATATATTTTTTTATCTAAAAAATACATTTAAAATATCTAATTTATATACTTTAAAAATAAATTGGAGATCTTCAAAAAAATTAATAGATAGTATAAATTTATTATTTAAAAGACATAAAAATAGTTTTATCTTTAAAGAAATACAATATAAATCTATTTTATCTTCTCAAAATTCTTCAAAAAAAAAATTTATTATTGATAACAAAGAACAACCTGCAATTACATTTTGGTTACATAAAAATAAAAATAAAAAAATAGATGATTATAACAACTGGATTTCTAAAAAATGCGCTGAGAATATTTCTTATTTAATTTCAAAGATAAAAAATAAAAAAGCTATCTTAGAAACTGAAAATAATAAAAAAAAATTAAAAATAAAAGATATCTGTATTTTAGTAAAAAATTTTAAAGAATTTGAAATATTAAAATTACAATTTAAAAAAAAAAATATCAATACTTATTATACTTCTAATAAAAAATCTATTTTTAAAAAAAGCATCATAAAAGAAATTTTTTATATACTACAATCTATTTTAAATTATTCGAATGAATATTATTTTAATAGAGCTATTACTACTTCTATTATATCAAAAAATTTTTATACTTTAATTCAATTAAAAAAAAAATATCTTAAACTATCAAAATTAAAAAACAAATTTATTCAATTTTTGAATATATGGAAAAAAAAAGGAATTTTAAATCTCATTAAAAATATTATTTATCAAAGCCCTATTTATGAAAAATATTTTTTTAATGGTCAAAAAAAAAACTGTATTTCAAATTTAATTCATTTAGGAGAAATTTTAGAAAAAAAATCTATACTGAAAAAAAATTTATTTTTTTTATTAACATGGCTTAAAAAAAAAATATATCAAGATAATCAATATAATGAAAATTATTCTCAAAGATTAACTTATAATAATAAAAATTGTATTAATATAACTACTATATATAAATCTAAAGGATTACAATATCCAATTATTTGGATTCCATTTATTTCAAATTTTTTATCTTTTCAAAAACTTATTTTCCATGATAGAAAAAAATTTCATATTCTAACAAATATTAAAAAAAAAGAAAAACAAATAAAATTAGAAAAAGAAGAAAAATTATCAGAAGAAATTCGTTTATTATATGTTGCTATCACTCGCGCTATATTTCATTGCAGTATAGGTGTTAGTCCATTTATAAATATGAAAAAAATACACAATCAAACAAAATTTCATAATAGTGGATTAGGATACATATTGCAGAAAGGAAAAAAAATGAATATTAAAGAATTTAAAAATGAAATTAAAAAAATTAATTTAAATAAAAATATTCATATTACTTCTAAAAATTTAATTCCAGATTATATAAAAAAAAATAAAAATAAAAAAAATATTATAGAAAAAAATTATCTTCAAAGAATCTTTAAAATAGAAGAAAATACAAGTTATACTAAAATATGTAAAAAAAAAATAGAAATAAAAAATATAAAAAAAAAAAATAAAAAAAATAATTGTCAAAATAAAACAAATAAATTAACCAAAAATTATTTTCCTAAAGGAAAAAAATATGGAATTTTTTTACATAAAATACTTGAACACATAAATTTTAAAAAAAAAAATCATTATTTAATTTTAAAATTTTTAAAAAATATAAAATTAAAAAAAAATTGGTTTTCTATAATAGAAAAATGGATTAATTTAATTTTATTAAAACCTTTAAATAAAATTAAAATAAATCTATACAGTTTAAATAAAAAAGATTACATAAAAGAATTTAAATTTTCTTTACCATTAAAAAAAAATATTAATATTCATTTAATTGATAAAATATTAAATATAAAAAATAAAAATATCAATAAAAATTTTAAAGAAAATTTTAATACAAAACATAAAATTTTAACTGGAAGTATTGATTTAATTTTTACATTTAATAAAAAATTTTATGTAATAGATTATAAATCTAATTTTTTAGGAAAAAATTCTAAATTTTATAATAAAAAATATTTAAAAAAAGAAATTATAACAAATAAATACTATATTCAATATTATTTATATTCTATTGCACTGCATAGATTTCTTAAATTAAAATTAAAAAATTATAAATTTAAAAAAAATTTTGGAGGGTTTTATTATATTTTTTTACGTGGAATCAATCAAAAAAATAAAAATGGGATTTTTTTTTGTAAACCTAAATATTATTTAATTAAAAAATTAAATAATTATTTTTTTAAAAAACAAACAAAAAAAAAATAAAATATTAAATCATGATTAAATTAATAAAAAAACTAGTTAAACAAAAAATATTTCATAAAATAGATTATTATTTTGCAAAAAATATAGCAGATAAATCTGAATCATTACTATTGATCACTGCAGCATATATAAGTTTATTAAATAGAAAAGGATACACTTTTTTGTCTTTAAAAAAAATTAAAAAAAATAAAATATTTTCAAAAAAAATTATTGATAAAATTAAGAATATTAAAAATATAAAAAAAGAATTATTAAAAAGCAAATCTGTAGGAAAAAAAAATAAAAATTTTCCATTAATAATTGATAGAAAAAATTTATATTTAAATAAAATATGGATTATTGAACAAAAAATATTAAAGTTTTTAACATATAAATATAATCTAAAAGAATATAGTTTAAATGTATGGAAAAAAATTTTTCAAGAAAATTTTTATAAAAAATCTCATATTGAAAAAAAAATAGCAATTATTTTATGTTTATTAAATAAATTTACAATTATATTAGGTTCTCCAGGAACAGGAAAAACACAATTAATTTCTAAGATTATTTATGCATTTATTAAAATTTCAAAAAAAAGAAAAATTATCTTAGCTTCTCCTACAGGAAAAGCAAGTTCAGTATTAATTGAATCTATTAAAAAAAATAAATATTTATTAAATATCAAAAATAAATATCAAAAATATATTCCTAATATTGCATTTACTTTGCATGATTTATTTAAAATAAATAATTATTATGAAAATAATTTTTTTTATAAAATAAAAAAAATTAATTATGATTTATTAATCATTGATGAATCATCTATGATAGATATTTTTATGTTAGAAAAAATTATTGATAGTATTGATAAAAATGGACAAGTAATATTTTTAGGAGATCCAAATCAATTACCTTCTATCAACAGTGGATCTTTTTTAAAAGATATTTTTTCTATATATAAAAAAATAGAAAATAAAGATATATACTTAAAATTAATAGATCTAATTAAAAAAAAATATTTTAAAAAAAACCAAAAATTTATAAAAAAAAATATTTTTTTTTTAAAAAAAAAATATCGATTTAAAAAAAAATCTGATATTAACAAATGCGCTAAAATAATTAAAAACTTTCAAAAAAAAAAAATTAAAAATATTTTTAATAATAAATTTAATAACATTAAATTTTTTGTTATAAATAACTCTTGTTTTTCATATAAAAATATGATTAAAAAAATATTTAAAATGTATAAAAATTATTGGAATATGATTTTTAAAAAATATCCATATAAAAAAATTTTAAAATACTTTAATCAAATAAGAATTTTATGTGTATTAAAAAAAGGAATTTTTGGTGTAAGTGGGATTAATAAAATATTTAAAAAAATGATTTTTAAAAAATATTTTATTAAATCTATCAAAACAAATAAATGGTATATAGGTAAACCTATAATTATTTTAAAAAATAAAAAAAATTTAAACTTATTTAATGGAAGTATTGGTATTACTCTATTAGATAAAAAAAAAAATATGCAGGTATTTTTCTTAATGAATAATGGAGAAATAAAAAATATTCCAATAAATTTATTACCTAAATATAAAACTACATGGGCTATTACTATTCATAAATCACAAGGATCAGAATTTAAAAAAATAAATATAATATTTCCATTAAAAATTAATAAAATTATGAGTAGAGAAATTATTTATACAGGAATAACTAGGTCTAAAAAAAAAATACATATATTTTCTAAAAAAAGTATTTTTTTAAAATCAGCAAAAAATAAAATTATTAGACAAAGTGGATTTATAAAGAAAATAAAAATTTAATATTTGCGGGAGTTGGATTTGAACCAACGACCTTCGGGTTATGAGCCCGACGAGCTACCAAACTGCTCCACCCCGCGATATTTAGTTAATATAACATTTATATTATTAAAATACAATATTTTTATATATAAATATATTATTTTAATATCTATGAAAAAAAAATATTTAATATATAATAAAAATATCTACGCAAAATAATTATTTTATAAAATAATTTTTACAAAGGAAAAAAATGAAAATTATTCAAGCTAAACTAATAACAAAAAAAGCAAAAATCGCTATTATTACTACAAGATTTAACGAATTTATTAATGATAAATTACTAAAAAGTTGTATTCAAACATTAAAGAGAATCGGAAATATAGAATCAAATAATATAACTGTAATAAAAATACCAGGTGCATATGAAATCTCTATTATTTCAGAAATTATTGCATATCAAAAAAAATATCATGCAATTATAGTTTTAGGAACTATTATAAAAGGAGAAACGAGGCATAATAAATTTATAGAAAATTCACTTACATATGGATTATCTAAAATTAGTATTCAACATAGAATTCCCATTATTACAGGTATATTAATGACAAAAAATATTAATGAAACTTTAGAAAGATGTGGAATTAAAATAAATAATAAAGGATCTGAAGCAGCTATATCCACTTTAGAAATTATTAATATTATTAAAAAAATTAATCAAAAATAAAATTTTTTAAAAAAATACTTTATATAAAATATTTTATACTTGATTAAATCATTCACTATTTCTAAATAATTTTCATAGAGAACATATGATTAATCATAAGAAATATATGAAATATGCAATAAAATTAGCAAAAAAAGGAACTTTTACTACTTCTTCAAATCCAATAGTAGGTTGTGTTATTGTTAAAAATAATATTATAGTGGGAAAAGGATGGCATAAAAAAAGAGGTTCTGAACATGCTGAAATTATTGCTTTAAATATGGCTAAAAATCTATCTTACGGAGCAATAATGTATGTTACACTTGAGCCATGTTCACATTATGGTTTAACAAGTCCATGTTATAAAAAAATTATTTCTTCTGGAATACGTGAAATTTTTATTTCTATTAAAGATCCTAATCCTAAAGTAAATGGTACAAGTATACAAAAATTAAAAAAGTCAGGAATAAAAGTACATGTGGGATTATTAAAAAAAAAAAATAAATTTCTAAATAGAGAGTTTTTTAAATGGATTAAAACAAAAAATCCCTGGATAAATCTTAAAATAGCAATGTCATTTGATGGTAAAATAGCTACTAAATCTGGAGAAAGTAAATGGATTACATCAAAAAAATCAAGACAAGAAGTACATAAATTACGTGCAAAAAATGCAGCAATACTGACAACAAGTAATACAGTTCTTCATGATAATCCTTTATTAAACGTTCGTTTAAAAGAAATGAACTGTTTAGATAAAAAATATTTTTATAAAAAAAAATTTATACAACCTATAAGAATTATAATCGATAGTAAAAATAGAATTCAAAAAAATCATAAAATAATTCAAATTAAGAGTAAAATTTTCTTAATTAGATTAAAAAAAGATAAAAAAAATTGGCCAAATCATGTAAAACAAATAATTATTCCGGAATATAAAAAAAAAATAAATTTAATACTATTATTTAAATTTTTAGGAACCTTAAATATAAAAAATATTTTAGTAGAATCCGGATCTATTTTTTCATCTTCTTTACTATCATTAAATATCATTGATGAACTTATAATATATTGCGCTCCAATTATATTAGGTAATAAATCTAAACCTATTTTTTTACTTAATCATATAAAAAAAATTTCTCAATCTAAAAAAATAATTTTTAGAAAAATATCTAAAATAGGTAAAGATTTATGTATTAAAATTAATTTTAAAAAAAAACAATAAATTATATAATCCAATCTAATGAGAAAAAAATGAAGATTTATTTACGTAAAAATTCTAGAATATGTATTGTACAAGCATTATATTCTTGGCAATTATCTAATAATAAAATTTATAAAATAAAAAAATTTTTTTATGAAAAGTATAAAAAAATAGATTTTCAATATTTTAATGAAGTTTTTACAGGAATTATAAAAAATAAAATTAAAATAGATAATTTAATAAAACCATATATCTTAAGAAATTTAAATCGATTAAGTGAAGTAGAAAAATCAATTTTAAGAATGTCTGTTTATGAACTGTTTAAAAGAAAAGATATTCCTTATAAAGTAATTATTAATGAAGGAATAGAAATATCTAAAATTTTTGGATCTAAAGATAGTCATAAATTTATTAACGGTGTATTAGATAAAGCAGCATTTAAAATACGTTTTAAAAAAATTGCATAATATTTATTTATATATTTCCATAAAAATATAAATAATTTACAATAATTATAAAAAATAATAATTCTTAAAATTTATATAAGTATTAAAATAATTATGATGATAAAAAAAATAAAAAAATGGAATAAAAAATATGCTATTAATGTAGCAAAAAATGAAGGTATTAAAATGCAATCTAAACATTGGAACATAATTTATTTTGCAAGAAATTTTTATTTAAAATTTAATATGTCTCCTCCTATAAGAATATTATTAATAGCTATTAATAAAAAATCTCAAAAAAAAATTAATAGTTTTTCTTTAATTAAATTATTTCCTAAAAATCCCTCAATGCAAATCAGTAAAATTGCTGGTATTCCAAAACCGAATAAATGTTTATAAAATTTAAAAAAAATCAATACATAAAAAAATATTAAATAAAATTATATAAATAATAGAAAATTTAAAAATTTTTATTGCCCATTTTTTTTTATAAAAATAAATATTATAATAACCTTCTGAAATTATTGATAACCAAAAATAACCTAAAAATAAAAAAATAAAACTATTTAAAAAATTTAAAAAATATACAATATTTAAAATAAAAATTAAAAAAGTTAAAATAATTACATAAAAATACATATGATCTAAAGTTGTACGAAAATTATTTACTATAGGAAAAACAGGTATTTTAGCTTTTTTATAATCTTTTAAATATATTAAATAAATTGCATATGAATGAGGTATTTGCCAAAAAAAATGAATTAAAAATAATATAATAGAAATAAAATTAAAATAATGTTCTATTGAAAAATATCCTATTATAATTGGACATGATCCAGAAAGTGCTCCAATAATAGTAGCATATTGAGATTTTTTTTTTAATAAAATAGTATATATAATAACGTAAATAAATAAACCAAATAAAGATATCATATATACTAATTTATTTAAAAATAATAATAATGTTAAACTTCCAAGAAAAAATAAAAAAAAAGAAAAAATATAAGCAGAATTTATTGAAATATATTTATTTACTAAAACTCTTTTTTTCGTTCTTTTCATTTTTTTATCATTTTTTATATCTAAAATATTATTTAAAACGCATCCACAAGCTATCATAAAAAATAAACCTATAATTATAGCTAGAAATATTCTATAATTAAAAATATTTGTTTTTAAAGCAAAAAAATATCCAGCTAAAGCTGAAAATATATTAGCTACAATAATCCGTGGTTTTATAATTTCAAAATAATAAAAAAAAAAATTTTACATATTTTTTAAAAACATATTGCATAATGATTGATATTCCTCATAATCCATATAGAACCAGTTAAAATAATAGATACAATGGTTAATGTAAATATTATGGAGAAAAAATTCCAATAGTTTTTATTAAAATCATCTAGATGTAAAAAAAATAATATATGCATTAAAACTTGTATAAAACAACATAATGTAATAAAAAAATATAAATAATTTTTTGAAAATATATTATAAATTACTATATAAAAAGGAAAAATAGATAAAATTAAAGATAAAATAAAAACTAATATATAAAAAAAAATTGATGTCTTAAAAAAACTTTTTTTTTTAATATTTAAAATCATTGTATTGCTCCACATAAATAAACAAAAGTAAATAAAAAAATCCATATAATATCAAGAAAATGCCAAAAAATACTTAAACATAAAATTCTAGTTCTAACAATTTTGTCTATTCCTAAAATATAAATTTGAAAAATCATTAAAATAATCCAAAATAAACCACAAATTACATGAAAACCATGTAACCATAATAAAGTATAAAATGATGAAAGAAATCCACTTCTACTAGGAAGATAATTATTTTTAAATAGATTTAAAAATTCTATTACTTCCATAGTAATAAAAAAAAATCCTAATATAAATACAAAAAATAGAAATAACATTACCATAAACGAATTACATTTTTTTACAAAATTAATTGCTATACTAAAACATAAAGAACTTAATAATAAAAAAAATGTTTCTAAAAAAACAAATTTTAAATTAAAAAAATCTTTTCCAGATGGACCGTTTGAAATATTATGAATCATTACAAAATAAACTGCAAAAATAGTAGAAAAAATAATACAATCACTCATAATATAAATCCAAAAACCAAAAATAGTTTTTCGACAAACTTTAACTTTTTCTGATAAATTATTTTTTTTTTTTGGAAAAAAGTTATTTAAAAAATTTTTAAGCATAATTTTTACTCTATTTATTTAAATTTTTATAATAATTATTTTCTATTTTTCTAATTATTTTCTTTTTAATACGTTTCTTTTTATCTTTAAAAAAACTTTTATATACAAAAATAAAAATAACATTAATAATAGAAAAAAAGAAAAGCCACCAAATATGCCATACCGCAGAAAATCCTAAAATTAATAGAAATAAACTAATAATAATTCCATATATATTATTTTGAGGAATATATAAATCTTTATATTTATACAAATTTTTTAAATCATTTTTTAAAAAAGAATTTTTTTCTTTTATTTTCCAAAATATATCTCTAGCATATACTTTTGGTATAATAAAAAAATTATAATCTGGAACTGGAGAAGATATACTCCATTCTAAAGTTCTTCCATTCCAAGGATCTCCTGTAACATCTAAATTTTTTTTACGTTGTACAATAGAAACTATAAATTGTATAACCTGAGATATAATTCCTAAACCAATTAAAAATACTCCAATACAAGCAATAGATAATAAAAAGTGAAAATTAAAATCTATATTTTGACTTAATCTACGAGTCATACCCATAAATCCTAAAAAATATAATGGAATAAAAGCAAATAAAAAACCTATAATCCAAAAGAAAAAAGAAACTTTTCCCCAAAATTCATTTAATATAAATCCAAAAACTTTAGGAAACCAATATGTAATTCCTGCAAAACAACCAAATACCACTCCTCCAATAATAACATTATGAAAATGAGCAACTAAAAATAAACTATTATGCAAAACAAAATCTGCCGGAGGTAAAGATAATAATACTCCAGCCATTCCTCCTATAGAAAAAGTTATTAAGAAACCAATAGTCCATAACATGCAAGAATGAAAATAAATACGCCCTCTATACATCGTAAACAACCAATTAAAAATTTTTACTCCAGTAGGTACTGCAATAATCATTGTAGTAATTCCAAAAAAAGCATTTACGTTAGCTCCAGCTCCCATGGTAAAAAAATGATGTAACCATACTATAAAAGATAAAACAGTAATAACTAAAGTTGCCCAAACTAATGAAACATATCCAAATAAAGATTTTCTAGAAAATGTAGATACTATTTCAGAAAAAATACCAAAAGCAGGAAGTACTAAAATATAAACTTCAGGATGTCCCCAAATCCAAATTAAATTAATATACATCATCATATTTCCACCTAATTCATTAGTGAAAAAATGAAATCCTAAATATCGATCTAAAGTTAATAAAGTTAAAGTTACTGTTAATACTGGAAAAGAAGCAATAATTAAAAGATTAGAACATAAAACAGTCCATGTAAAAACTGGCATTCTAAACATTGTCATTCCTGGAGCTCGCATCTTTAATATAGTTACTAAAAAATTAATTGCAGTTAAAGTAGTTCCTAAACCAGCAATTTGTAAACACCAAATCCAATAATCTACTCCAACTCCTGGACTAAATTGCATTTCAGATAAAGGAGGATATGCTAACCAACCTGTTTTTGCAAATTCACCTATTCCTAAAGATAAATTAATTAATATAACTGCACTTACAGTTATCCAAAAACTTAAATTATTTAAAAATGGAAATGCTAAATCACGAGCACCAATTTGTAAAGGTACAACAAAATTCATCAAACCAATAATTAATGGCATTGCTACAAAAAAAATCATAATAACGCCATGAGCAGTAAATATTTGATCATAATGATAAGATGGTAAAAATCCAACGGGATTCTCAAAAGAAGCTAAATATTGTTGAATTCTCATCATAATAGCATCAACAAAACCTCGAAATAACATTATGAAAGATAATATTATATACATTATAGCAATTTTTTTATGATCTACAGTAGTAAACCAATGGTTCCATAAATACTTCCATTTTTTAAAATACGTAATCCCAGATACAATAAATATTGTAGTTAAAAAAATAAAAATATATGTAATTAAAATAATTGGTTCATGAAAAGGTATATCTGCCCATGATAATTTTCCAAACATATAATGTTTTCCTAAATTTTATAAAATAAATTTTATTAAATAACTATTTTATATTCATAATATCTTTTATAAATTTCATATCTGTAAAATAAAAAAAATTTACATGATTAATTTTATAAAAATTATTAAGATTATTAAAACTTGAAACTATTTTGCATTTTTTATGTACTTTATTAATCCATGAATAAAAAAAATCATGATTAGATACAGAAAACACATTAAATTTCATATCAGAAAATTTTTTTCCACTATAATTTGAAGAAATTCCTTTATATAAACCAGAAATATTTGAAATTAAATTTAAATTTGTAATCATTCCTGGCATAGAATATATCTGACTTCCTAAAGATGGAATAAAAAAAGAATTCATAACTGTATTAGAAGTTATATAAAACTTGATTGGGATATTATTAGGAATAATTAATTTGTTTATTGTAATAATTTTTTGTTGAGGATATATAAATATCCATTTCCAGTTTGTAGATAATACATATATTTTTAAAGGTTTTAAGTTATTTATATAAATAGATTTTTTAGGATCTAAATCATGTGTTTTATTCCATGACAAAACAGATAAAAATAAAATAATAGCTATAGGAATACCCCAAGAAAAAAATTCAATAATATAGGAATGATTCCAATTAGGATTATACATAGAATTTTTATATTTATGATAATATTTTATAGAAAAAAAAATAGTCATAAAAATTACTGGTATCACTATAATTAACATTATTAAAAATGCAATAATAATTAATTTTTTTTGCTCTAAAGCTATTTGGCCTTTAGGAGAAATAATGCCTCCACGACATCCAATTAATAAAAATGATAAAAAAAATACTAAAGATTTTTTAAATTCATCAAAATTCATACTTAAAACCTCAAACCATTTAAATAAAATTTATATTTTATAAAATTAAAATTTTAAACTATTTTATAATATAATTTTTTAACTTATTAAAATAAATAGATATTTAAAAAATTAAAAAATACTAAAAATTTTTATAAACATTATAATATTATCTTAATAAATTTATTTTAAATTAAAAAATAATTTATATACTATATAAATAAAAAATTTTAAACTAAATTATTTTATTTTATATGTACAACTAAAAATAAAAAATTTTTATAAATAAAAAAAAATACTAAATATGATAAATTTAATAGAAAAAAAAATAAAAAAAACCATTCAGGTTAGTTATTTAAAAATATATAATATAAGTTTTATGCATCCAAAATTAAAAAATAATAACTCTCATTTTAAAATCATTATTGTTGCTCAAAATTTTTTTAAAATAAATATATTAAGAAGACATCAAATAATTTATAATATTTTATCTAAAGAATTAAAAAAAATAATACATGGAATAGAAATTTTTACATATACTCCAATAGAATGGATAAAAAAATCAAAAAAAAAAATATATTCTGTAAAATGTAAAAAATAATTTCATAAATTATATTATTAAAAATTTATTAAAATTTATTGAAATCGAGAAAAAAATGAATTCTATCTTAATCAAAAAAAAAAATATCACTTCTATCCAAAAAAAATATATTATTTCTACATCTGATATAGAAAAAAAAATTAATAAAAAATTATTAGATTTACAAAAAAAAATTGTAATAAATGGATTTCGTAAAGGAAAAGTACCAAAAAAAATTATTGAGGAACGTTATAAAAATAATATTTTTAATAAAATTTTAAAAAAAATAATACATAAAAATTTTATTCAACTTATTCAAAAAAAAAATATTCAAAATTACAAAAATATTAAATATTCCTTCGGAAAATACACTCCAGGAACCGATTTTAATTATACAATAAAATTTGATGTTATTTTAGACAAATTAATACAACAATTTAAATTAATCACTTTATATAATTTAAATATATATATATCTGAAGAAAATATCAATCAAGTTATATTAAATTTTCAAAAAAATATTTCAAACTGGAAAGTAAAAAATACAGCAATTAAAAAAAATGATAAAGTGACTATTAATTATTACTTAAAATTAAAAAATCATAATATAAATATTTTAGAAAAAGAAAATTTTTTAATATTTATGAATAAAAATTTTTTATTAAGAAAAATTTTTTATGCTGTAATTGAAAAAAAGATAGGAGATCAAATCACTTTAAACATAGATTTTTCTAAATATCATCCAGAAAAAAAAATTGCTGGAAAAAAAACAACTATTCTAATAAAAATTATTAATGTTCAAGAAAAAAAAATCAAAAAAATAAATTTTAAAAAATTCAAAAAATTTGGTTTTATCGAGAAAAATATAGAAGAATTAAAAAAAAATATTTACATACAAATGCAAGAAGAATCAAAAAAAATAACAAGAGAATATTTAAAAAAACAATTTATTAAAAAATGGATTAAAATAAAAAAAATAAAAAAATATCTTAAAAAAAACAATAAAATAACTCCAATTATAAAAAAAAATATATTTAAATATAAAGAAACATTTTTATCTCAATATAAAAAAAATAAAAACATTTTCGAAAAATTGTATAATAAAAATATTCATAAAGCTTCTCAAAAAAAATCTATAATAGATATTTTAATTAAAAAAATTATTCATAAAAAATCTTTATCTATAAGTCAAAAATTAATAAAAAAAATATTTAAAAGTACATCAGAAGACTTTTTAAAAGACAAACAAAAAAATACTGTAGTTAATAAAAAAATTATTATACAACATATTAAAAATTTTTTATTACAAGAAAAAGCATTTAATTTTATTTTCAAAAATGTAGTTATAAAAAATAAAAAAATAGACTTCAAAAACGCTTTAAAAAAAAACAAAAATAATTATTTATAAATTTTTTTTAAAAATTTAATAATTTTAAAAGGATTATCACGTGGTATATGAAAAAAATTTTTCAATAAGAAATAATCAAAATATAATACCTATAGTAATTGAAAAAAATTATCTTGGAGAAAAATCATTTGATATATATTCTCGTTTATTAAGAGATAGAATAATATTTTTAACAGGATCAATTGATGATAATTTATCTAATCTCATTATTGCACAACTTTTATTTTTAGAATCTGAAAATTCTAAACAAGATATATTTTTATATATCAATTCACCAGGAGGAATTGTTTCTTCAGGTTTATCTATATATGATACTATTAAATTTATAAAACCAGATGTAAATACAGTCTGTTTAGGACAAGCGTCTTCTATGGCTGCATTAATTTTATCTTCTGGAAAAAAAGGAAAAAGATTTAGCTTACCTAATTCTAGAATTATGATACATCAACCTTTAGGAGGGTTTCAAGGACAAGCTTCTGATATTCAAATACACGCAAAAGAGATAGATAAAGTAAAAAAAAATATTAATAAAATATTGTCTCATAATACAAATAAAAATATAAAAGAAATAGAAAAAGATACTGAAAGAGATTATTTTCTCTCAGCTAAAAAAGCATTAAAATATGGCATAATAGATTCTATCTTAAAAAATAAAAAAAATTCGCATCAAGATTTAAAGTAATATTTTAAAACATAAAGAAATTTTTTAATCATAGAGATAATAATTATGGATCAAGACAAAAAAAAAAATAAAAAATTATTTTGTTCTTTTTGTAAAAAAAGCCAAAAAGAGGTAAAAAAAATTATAGCTGGAACAAAAGCATATATATGTGATCAATGTATTTATTTATGTAATAATATTTTGCATGAAGAAAATTTAAAAAACCAATATTTTTTTAAAAAATATAAAGATGTACCTACACCTCGTCAAATTAAAAAAAAATTAGATGATTATGTTATTGGACAAAAACATGCAAAAAAAGTATTATCAGTTGCTGTACATAATCATTATAAAAAATTACATACTATAGAAATAAATACAAATAAAAAAATGATTGAATTAGGAAAAAGTAATATCCTAATTATAGGACCTACTGGAAGTGGAAAAACTTTATTAGCAGAAACTTTAGCTAAATCATTAAACGTTCCATTTTCAATATCTGATGCAACTACTTTAACAGAAGCAGGATACGTTGGTGAAGATGTAGAAAATATTATTCAAAGATTATTACAAAAATGCGATTATAACGTACAAAAAGCTGAATCTGGAATTATCTATATAGATGAAATAGATAAAATATCTAAGAAATCAAATAATTTATCTATTACACGTGATGTATCTGGTGAAGGTGTACAACAATCTCTTTTAAAAATTATAGAAGGAACAATTGCATGTATTCCTCCTCAAGGTGGAAGAAAACATCCTCAACAAGAATGTATTCAAATAGATACATCTAAAATTTTATTTATATGCGGAGGAACATTTTTAGGATTAGAAAAAATTATTTCTCATAGATTAAACAAACAATCAAATATAGGATTTCAAAAAAAAAATAAATCACATCATACACAAATTAAAATAAATAATTTAAAAAAATTAGAATCACAAGATTTAATAAAATTTGGATTGATTCCAGAATTTATAGGAAGATTACCAATTATAACAACATTAAATCATTTAAATAAATCAGAATTAATAAAAATTTTATATCAACCAAAAAATTCTTTAATTAAGCAATATCAAACACTTTTTCAAATAGAAGGAGTTAAATTAAAATTTTGTAAAAATTCTATTGAAAAAATAGCTGAAAAATCTATTTTAAAAAAATCTGGAGCTCGTGGATTAAGATCAATATTAGAAAATATTTTACTAGAAACAATGTATAATTTACCATCTATTGCTAATGTAGATAAAGTAATTATTAATGAATCTACAATTACTCAAAATCATGCTCCAAAAATTTTATTAAAAACAAATAAATAAAGTTGTTATTATAATAATATAAATAAAAATTTATAAAATTATAATTACTAATTTTTAAATTAAATATTAAAAAAAAATTTTAAAAAATAGTTATTTCAAAATAATTTTTTTAAATATATTAAAAAAGAGAATTTTATGAATAAAACCAAATCAAAATATGTAGAAATAAATATTCTACCATTAAGAGATACAATAATATATCCTCATATGGTAGTGCCATTATTTGTAGGGCGTAAAAAATCTATTCAATATATTGAAAACGCAGTTAAAAAAGATAAAAAAATTATGTTAGTAACTCAAAAAAAACATTCTAAAAATAAACCAAATATAAAAGATCTATATAAAATAGGAACTATATCAAATATCTTACAGTTATTAAAATTACCAGATGGAACAGTAAAAATATTAATAGAAGGATTAAAAAGAGCTAAAATAATTGAACTAGGCGATAAAGAAAATAATTTTTTAGGAAAAGTTGAAATTATTCTTTCTAAAGATTCCTGTAATAAAAAAAATAAAGCATTAAAAAGAACATTAATTAATCAATTTGAAACTTATTCTAAATTTAATACAAAAATTTCTTCTGATTTATTAAATTCATTAAAAAAAATTAAAAATTTAGAAAAATTAATAGACATTATTGCTACACATATTCCATCTAAATTACATAAAAAACAAGAAATATTAGAAAATATAGATATTAAAAAAAGATTAGAAACATTAATGATTATTATTGAATCTGAAATAGAATTATTTACTATAGAAAAAAAAATTAGAAATAGAATTAAAAATCAGATGGAAACAAATCAAAAAGAATACTATCTTAATGAACAAATTAAAGCTATACAAAAAGAATTAGGAAAAAAAAATCCAGATTTAAATGAATATTCTAGTTTTAAAAAAAAAATTAAATCATCTAAAATACCAAAAGATATTAAAAAAGAAATTCAAAAAGAATTAAATAGATTGAAATTTATGCCATATATGTCTTCTGAAACTACTGTAGTAAGAAGTTATATTGAATGGATGATAAAAATTCCTTGGAGTAAACGCACTACAGTTAAAAAAAATGTTTCTAGTGCACGTAATATATTAAATTCTAATCATTATGGATTAAAAAAAGTTAAAGATAGAATATTAGAATATTTAGCAGTACAAAAAAGAACAAATAAAATCAAAGGACCAATTTTATGTTTAGTAGGACCTCCAGGAGTAGGAAAAACATCATTAGCAGAATCTATAGCAGAAGCTACAGGAAGAAAATATATCAGAATGTCATTAGGAGGAATTAAAGATGAAGCTGAAATTAGAGGTCATAGAAGAACATACATTGGATCTATGCCTGGTAAAATTATACAAAATATTTCAAAATCTGGAGTTAAAAATCCATTATTTTTATTAGATGAAATTGATAAAATGTCTTATGATGCACGATGTGATGCAGAATCTGCTTTACTAGAAGTCTTAGATCCTGAACAAAATTTTGCATTTAATGATCATTATTTAGAAGTAAATTATGATCTATCAGAAGTTTTATTTATTGCAACAGCAAACTCATTTAATATATCTGATCCATTATTAGATCGAATGGAAATAATTACATTACCAGGATATACAGAAGATGAAAAAATTAAAATATATAATTCTTATTTAAAACCAAAGCAAATAAAAGAAAATGCATTAAAAAATAATGAAATTATTATTAATAATTCTACTATTTTAGAAATTATTCGATCATATACACGTGAATCTGGAGTGCGAAGTTTAGAAAAAAATATTGCAAAAATATTTAGAAAAGTAGTAAAAAAAATATTATTAGATAAAAAAATAAAAAAAATAGAAATTAATAAAAAAAACCTAAATAAATATCTAGGTATTAAAAAATTTACAACAGATAGAAAAAATTTTGTCAATCAGATCGGTCAAGTAACAGGATTAGCTTGGACTGACTGTGGTGGAGAAACTATACAAATAGAAACTTCTTGTATAAATGGAAAAGGAAAATTATTTCTAACTGGATATTTAGGAAAAATAATGAAAGAATCTATTTATGCTTCTATGACTGTAATTAGAACTCAAGCTAAAAAACTTAAAATATCTGATGATTTTTTTGAAAAAAAAGATATACACGTTCATATTCCAGAAGGTGCGATTCCAAAAGATGGACCTAGTGCAGGAATTGCAATATGTACATGTTTAGCTTCTTCTTTAACAAAAAATCCTGCTAAAGCTAATATGGCTATGACAGGAGAAATTACTCTAAATGGAAATGTATTAGCTATTGGTGGATTAAAAGAAAAACTATTAGCTGCTCATCGAGAAGGAATAAAAAAAGCTATTATTCCAAAAGATAATCATAGACAGTTAAAAAAACTTCCAAAAAAAATTCTTTCTGAAATGAAAATACATTTAGTTAAAAATATTACAGAAGTATTCCAATATGCTTTACAAAACAATCCTTATAAATAAATTTAAAAATTTTTTTAAAAAAATTAATAATAATGTTAATAATTAAAATTTAAATATTTTATTAAAGGATTAAAATAATGAATTTGAAAAGTAATAAATGGTTTAAAAAAATAATTTTAAGTATAATTATAATAACTTTATTAACATCTGTTTTTATGGTAAATTTAAAAAATTATTATAAAAATAATTTCTATACTAGAAATAATAATGATAAATTATGGTTAATTAAAGTTAATAATAAAATAATTGAAGTAAATCAAATTCAAAAAATATTTGAATATAATATATTATTATTAGAAAAAAAATCTATGAATAACACATATGATATGTTAAAAAATAAAATATATATCAAAAATTTATATAAAAATATTTTATCTAACTTAATAAATAAATATTTAATAAAAGATTATATTGAAAAAAATGATATCAAAAATGATCAAAAAAATACTAAAAATTTAATTATGAAAATAGATCTCTTCAAAAAAAATAATAAATTTGATTCAAATTTATATCATCAATTTTTAAATAAAATTAACTTTAATGAAAATGAATATTTAGAAGTTATAGGTAATAAAATAAATGAAAAATTTTTTTTTAATGATATTATAAATTCAGAAAATCTCTTTAAAAAAGACAAAATATTTTTAAAAAATTTAAACCAGGAAAGAATATTATGTAAAAAATATATTATAAATTTTAAAAAAAATATTTCTAAACAAACATATACTGAACAAGAAATAAATAACTTTTATAATACATATAAAAAATTTTTTACTTATCAAAAAAAATTTCGAATAAAATTTTTAAAAATTATTCCGTTTTTAAAACCAAATCAAAAAATTAAAAAATCAGATATTTTAAAAGAATTTCAAAATAATATAAAAAAATATTCTATTATACAAAATAAAGAAATTAGTTTTATAAATTTTAATAATAAAAAAAAAGCTATACTAGAATTAAAAAAAATTAAAAATCATAAAAACAAAACATTTAATCTTAAAAAAATTTTCTTGAATAATAATAATTGTATAAAAAATTTACATTTAAGTTGGATTAAAAATACAGAACTTTTAAAAATTATAAATAAAATAAATTTAAAAAAAATTAATCAAATATCTCAAATTATTAAATTTAAAAATCAATTTATAATATTTCGACTAGATGACATTAAAAAATATAAAAATAAAAATATTGATCAAATTAAACATAATATTAAAAAAAATTTAAAAAATCAGATAAAAAAAGAAAATTATAAAAAATTAATTCAAAAAATTAATTCAATGTCTATTAATAATACCCAATATTTTAATTTATTAACAAAAAATATAGATAAAAAACCTATAATAACTGATTGGTTTACAATAAATTCTATTCCTAAAGATATAAATCTAAAAAATATTAAATTTTTTTTTAAAAACATCAAATTTACAAAAAAAAATAAAAACAAAATTTTAAATTATAGGTTTTTTGATAAAAATAAAAATATATTTATACAAATCCTAGATTATCAAAACAATACTATAAAACCTCTATATAAAATAAAAAAAAAAATTATAGATTTAATTAAAATAAAAAAGTCAAAAATTCAAGCATTTAAAAAAATTGAAAAACTTGAAAAAGATTTAAATCAAAAATCATATAAAAATCTTAATTTAAAAAATATTTTGTTTGATAAAAAAAAATTTCTCATAAAAAATAAAAACAGAAATTCTTTAATGTTAATAAAAAAATTTAATAAAAAGTATATGTATAAAAAACCTATTTATATCAAAGTAACAAATTACAACAATAAATGGGTAATATTAAAACTATACAAAAAATATTATATTAAATTAAAAAAAAATGAAATAAATAGAATTTATACAAAATATAAAATTAAAAATCAGAAATTGTTAATAACATTAATATTAGAATCCTTACGTTCTAAAGCTAAAATACAATACAATATAAATAAATATTAAATTTTAAAAATAAAATTTTATTTTTAAAATTTTTTATAATATTTAAAAATTTATTAATTATTTTTTTATAAAAATTAAATATTAGGATTATCCTGTGCAACTATTTAAGCAATTAAGTTGGTACTTTATTCAAGAATGGAAAAGATATCTAGGGTCTGTTTTAATATTAATTATAATTGCATTTCTACAAGTAATGCCTCCAAAAATTGTTGGAATACTCGTAGATTTAATTGTAAAAAAGAAAATGTGCTTTGATGCATCTATAAAATGGATTTACTGTATGATAGCAATAGCTATTATAGTTTATATTCTTAGATATATATGGAGAATACTACTCTTTGGAGCTTCATATAAATTAGCAATTAAACTAAGAACTATTTTTTATGATTCTATTATTAAACAGAACATAGATTTTTATTTAGAAAATAGAACTGGTGATTTAATTACACGTGTAAGTAATGATATTGAAAGGGTAATATTTGCTGCTGGAGAAGGCGTTTTAACATTAGTAGATTCATCTGTCATGGGAATTTCTGTTTTAATTGTCATGTGTACACAAATTAGTTATAAATTAACATTTTTTGCATTACTTCCAATGCCTATTATGACTATTTTTATTAAAAAATATGGAGCAGAACTACATAGAGAATTTTTTAAATACCAAAGTTCTTTTTCTATTTTAAATAATAAAACACAAGAAATTCTAACTAGTATTAGAATAGTTAGAGCTTTTGGATTAGAAAAATCACAATTAAAAGATTTTTTAAAATTAATAAAAAAATCTAGTAAAAAAAATATTAACGTGACTAAAATAGATGCTAAATTTGATCCAGTAATATATTTATCTATTGCTTTTTCTAATCTTTTAGCTATTTCTTTCGGAAGTTGGTTAGTCTGGAATAATCATATAACCTTAGGACAATTAACTAGTTTTATTATGTATCTTGGATTAATGATTTGGCCTATGTTAGCTTTAGCATGGATGTTTAATATTGTAGAAAGGGGAAGTTCAGCTTGGAATAGAATACAAAAAATAATAAATTCTCCAATTAAAATAAAAGATGGAAGTATAAAAACTTTAAAAAAGAACAAATCATTAAAAATTTCTATAAAAAAATTTTTCTATAGAAAAAATAATAATTTACAATTAAAAAATATATATCTAAAAATAAAAAATGGAGAAATATTAGGAATTTGTGGGCCTACAGGATCTGGAAAAAGCACTTTAATACAATTAATACAAAGAGAATTTGATCCTACTATAGGAAAAATTTTATATGATAACATTGAATTATATAAAATTAAATTAAAAACTTGGAGAAAAAAAATTGCAGTAGTTAATCAAGAAACTTTTTTATTTTCTGATACTATTAAAAATAATATCTCTTTGGGTAATAAAAACCTAAATTTTTCTGAAATAAAAAAATATGCAAAAATAGTAAACATGCATAAAGAAATTTTATCTTTAAAAGATGGTTATGATACTTTAATAGGAGCGGAAGGAATATTATTATCTGGAGGACAAAAACAAAGAATAGCTCTTGCTCGTGCTTTAATTTTAAATCCAGAAATTTTAATTTTAGATGATGCTTTATCTGCAATAGATGGAAATACAGAATATTTAGTTTTAAAAAATATTTTTAAATGGAAAAGAAAAAATACAACTATCATTATGAGTTCACATAAACTTTCTACATTACAAAAATCAGATAAAATTATAGTCATGAAAAAAGGAAAAATTAAACATAAAGGAAAACATATAGAACTAATTAAAAATAAAAATTGGTATAGTCATTCAATATCTAA
Source organism: Buchnera aphidicola (Chaitophorus sp. 3695) (assembly GCF_964058985.1). Taxonomy (NCBI): domain Bacteria; kingdom Pseudomonadati; phylum Pseudomonadota; class Gammaproteobacteria; order Enterobacterales; family Erwiniaceae; genus Buchnera; species Buchnera aphidicola. Next base: position 385,792 of record NZ_OZ060379.1, read on the forward strand.
TCACAAAATTATTAATAAAAATAGTAAAAAAATCCATAAAAGGAAATAGAATGTGTAATTTTATGAAATATTGGCCTACTCTTAAAAGATTAGCAACATATGGAAAACCTTTTCAAAAATTACTTTTTTTTGGAGTCTTTTTACTTCTATCAGCAGCTTTATCTGAAGTATTAGGACCTATCTTAATTAGTAATTTTATTAAAAACATATTAGAAAAACATGAATTTTCAAAAACAATTATAGCATTTAATATTATTGGATTCATTACTTTACAAATAACATCAGTGATTTTATATTATTCACAAAATATAATATTTAATAAAATCTCTATTCAAATTATTCAAAATCTTAGATATGATATAATGAAATCTACTTTAACATTACCAATTAAAATATATGATAATCAACCTATTGGACATATTATATCAAAAATTACAAATGATACTGAATCTATACGCGAATTATACGATACTATATTAGGTTCAATAGTTAACAGTTCTGTTTTAGTTTTTATAGTTTTAATAGCAATGTTTATATTATCTTGGAAAATGGCTCTTATTGCAATAATATTAATTCCAATTGTTATATTTATAATATTTACTTATCAATACTATAGCGTACCTTTATTAAGAAAAACAAGATATTATCTATCAAAAATCTATCATGAATTTAATGAAATTGTAAATGGTATTAAAGTAATTAAACAATTTAAACAAGAAAAAAAGTTTAGAAAAAATATCATTCAAACTAGTTATATGCATTATAAATTTAAAATGAAAATACTAAAGTTAGAAGGTATTTTATTAAGACCTTTACTAAGCTTGCTTTCATCTATGATATTATGTGGAATTATATTTTTATGTATTATATCTGATATTAATACATTTAAAGTAGGTGTTTTATATGCTTTTATTAGTTATTTATCTCGTTTAAATGAACCGTTAATTTCTGTTGCAAGCCAACAGCCTTTATTACAAAAAGCTATTGTTGCTGGAGAAAGAATTTTTGAACTTATGGATATTCCACAACAAAAATATGGTAAAATTAAAAAAAAAATTAGTACCGGAAAAATTTATATTAAAAAAATATTTTTTAAATATAAAAAACAAGAAAATTATATTTTATCTAATATAAATATTAATATTCAACCAAATAAATTTATTGCTTTTGTTGGAAAAACAGGAAGTGGAAAAAGTACTTTAGCCAATTTATTAATGGGATATTATAAAATTAATCGCGGTGCAATCTATTTAGATGGACATAAAATAGAAAATTTAAGTCATTATTCTTTAAGAAACTCTATTGGATTAATACAACAAGAACCTATGATATTACCTGTAAGCATATTAGAAAATATTACTTTAGGAAAAAAAGTTTCAACAAAAAAAATTAAAAAAATAATTAAATTAGTACATTTAGATAAATTGATATCATCTTTACCACAAGGAATGTATACTAATTTAAGCGAGCAAGGAAATAATCTATCCGTTGGTCAAAAACAATTAATTTCTATTGCTAGAGCTCTAATCCGAAATCCAAAAATATTAGTTTTAGATGAAGCAACAGCTAATATTGATTCTTATACAGAAAAATTAATTCAAAAATCTTTATTAGAAATTAAAAATAATACAACTTTAATTATGATCGCTCATAGATTATCTACAGTAGTACAAGCAGATCATATAATTGTTTTACATAAAGGTAGAATAATTGAAAAAGGAACACATAAACAATTAATGAATATAAAAAATAAATATTATTCTATGTATAAATCACAGTTGTTTAAATCAGAATAAAAAAATATTTTTAAAGTGCTTTATTAATTATTTTTAATATGCATGTTTTATTTTGAGCTAGCTGCTTCTTTTCAGACCTGACTAAGTATTCAAAATTTAACATCGTATTAAACACTAATAAAACACTTTAAAATATTATTTATATATTCTGAAATATACATTATTTATAAAAAAAATACAAGAATTCTTTATAATTTATTTAAAAAGAAATTCACAAGATTAATGAAAAAAAAATATAATTATGATAGCATATAAAAATCTTTTAAAAAAAAATGAAAAATATGATATATCAAGCCTTAGCTAGAAAATGGAGACCTAAAAATTTTAAAGAAGTAGTAGGTCAAAAATATATTATTCAAGCAATTTCTAATAGTTTAAAATTAAATAGAATACATCATGCATGGATTTTATATGGAACAAGAGGAATAGGAAAAACTACTATTGCAAGAATTTTAGCTAAATGTTTAAACTGTAAAAAAAAAATTACTTCTATTCCATGTCAAAAATGTGATTCTTGTCAAGAAATTGATAAAAATTTTAATCCTGATTTAATCGAAATTGATGCAGCATCCAAAACAAAAGTAGAAGACATAAAAGAATTACTAGACAACGCAAAATATCCTCCTATTAAAGAAAGATTTAAAATCTATTTAATAGATGAGATACATATGCTTTCTAGATATAGTTTTAATGCTCTTTTAAAAACATTAGAAGAACCACCTGCACACGTTAAATTTATTTTAGCAACAACAAATATTGAAAAATTACCTAAAACTATTCTATCTAGATGTATTAAATTAAACTTACAAACTATAAAAAAAAAAAAAATTTTAAAAAAAATTCAATACATTTTAAAACAAGAAAAAATATTATTTGAAAAAAAAACTTTAGAATTAATCGCAACAGCAGCTGATGGAAGCATGAGAGATGCTTTAAGTTTAATAGAACAAATAGTTTCTATAGGAAATGGAAAAATAAAAATAGATCATGTAAAAAAAATGTTAGGAACGTTTAAATATGAAAATTTTATTTTTCTATTAATTTCATTATTTAAAAAAGATGTAAGAAAAATTATGAATACTACAGAAAAAATTTTATCTTTAGATGTCGAACCTGAAAAAATATTAATTGAAATTTTAAGATTATTACATTATTTATATATTAAAAAAATTTCTACAATAGAATGGAAATCTAATACATACAATCAACAACAAAAAAAAATTTTAAATAATATAGTCAAAGAGAATAAATTTTCTCAAATTAAAAATTATTATTCTATAATTTTAAATGGTAGAAAAAATATACAATATGCACCTTCTAAAAAATTAGGTATGGAATTAACTTTACTACAAATTCTAGATTCTAAATAATATACATTAAAAATATAATTTATAACTATTAAAAAATATTTTAAAGTATAAAATATAAAAAAATTTATTTTTATTTTAAAATTCAATAAGAGAATAATATGTTTAAAAAAGATCAATTTGGAAATTTAATGCAAAAAGCTCAAAAAATGCAAGAAAACATGAAAAAAATTCAAAAAAAAATGAAATCTATCACAGTAACAGGAGAATCTGGAGCTGGATTAATAAAAATAACTTTAAATGGAGAACATCATTGTAAAATAGTTGAAATTGATCCATCTTTATTTAAAGATGACGATAAAGAAATTATAGAAGATTTAATTATAGCTGCTTTCAATGATGCATCAAGAAAAATTAAAGAAGAACAAAAAAAAAAAATGTCAGAATTATCTGAAATTATGCCTTTGTCTAATAATCTTAAATTTCCAATATAAATTATAGATAATTATCATTAAAAATATATATCCAAATAATTTTAAAAAGGACTCATAATGAGAATTATTTTAATTGGTTATCCATGTTCAGGAAAAGGAACTCAAGCTAAATTTATTTCAAAAAAATATAATATTCCTAAAATTTCTACAGGAGATTTATTAAGATCAATTATTTTAACTCAAAAAAACAAAGAATCTTTAGATATAAAAAAAAAAATTGAACAAGGAAAATTAATCTCAGATAGTATAATAATCTCTATAATAAAAAAAAGACTAGCTGAAAAAGATTGTTTAAATGGATATATTTTAGATGGATTTCCTAGAACTATAAATCAAGCAAAAATCATAGATCAAAATAAAATAAAAATAGATTATGTAATTGAATTGCTCATTTCAAAAAAAAAAATTTTAAAAAGAATGCTTGGTAGACAAATTCATATGAAATCTGGACGTATATATCATAAGGTTTATAACCCTCCTTTACATAAAAATAAAGATGATATTACAGGAGAACAATTAATTACAAGAAAAGATGATACTAAAAAAGTAATTATAAAAAGATTAAACGAATATAACTTATTTAAAAAAAAAATTATACAATACTATAAACAAAAAAATAAACTTAATCAATTAAAATTTTTTAAAATTAATGGAAAAAAAAAAGTATTTATAATACAAAAAAAAATCATGAAAATTTTAAATCAATAAATTTATTGTATTATATTTTTATGCGCTTTACAGGATTCGAACCTGTGACCCACGGCTTAGAAGGCCGTTGCTCTATCCAACTGAGCTAAAAGCGCTTATAATTTTAATATATAAATATAAATTTTTACTTTAATATTATAAATTATTTCTATAAAAAATACTAGTTTATACCTCTAAAAATTTATTTTTTTAAAAAAAATAATACATAGGATTATCAAATACTATGATCGCAAAAATAATTAATGGATTAAAAATAGCAAAAAAAATTCAAAAAAAAATTAAAAAAAAAATTAATGAAAGAAAAAAAAACGGTTTATTTAGACCAGGATTAGCAGTTATATTAATAGGAAAAAATAAATCTTCTAAAATTTATGTTAAAAATAAAAAAATTGCATGTAAAAAAGTTGGTTTAAATTCAAAAATATGTAAATTATATGAATCTACTCCAGAAAAAAAAATTATTAATATCATTCAAGATTTTAATAAAAATCCTAAAATACATGGAATTCTAATACAATTACCTTTACCAAAAAATTTAAATACACCAAAAATATTAAGAAAAATTTCATATAAAAAAGATGTAGATGGATTTCATCCTTTTAATACAGGATTGTTATGCCAAAGAAATCCACGTTTAAGAGCTTGTACTCCTTTAGGAATTATGAATCTTTTAAAAGAATATAAAATTAATATAAAAGGATTAAATGCATTAATAATAGGAGCATCTAACATTGTTGGAAGACCTATGATGTTAGAATTATTATTAGCCGGATGCACTACAACTATTACACATAGATTTACTAAAAATTTAAATACATATATTAAACATGCAGATTTAATAGTAATTGCGATTGGTCAACCAAATTTTTTACATGGTACATGGATTAAAAAAGGAGCAATTATTATAGATGTAGGAATTAATAGATTAAAAAATGGTAATATAGTTGGAGATGTAGAATTTAATTCAAGTTATCTTAAAGCATCATATATTACACCTGTACCAGGAGGAGTAGGACCAATGACAGTAACTAGTTTACTTCAAAATACCTTATATATTTGTGAAAATTATTATGATAAAAAAAATCTTTAAATCTAAAAGTTCCAAAATGTTTCATTTTTTGTATCTTGAATATGTATTCCTAATTTTAATAACTTTTCTCTCAAAAAATCTGCTTTATCCCATAATTTTAATTTTCTTGCATGATTTCTTTTTTGAATAATTTTTTTTATTTTTTTATATAACTTTATATTTTTAATATAATTTAAATTATTAGAATCGATATTAAAATTAAAAAAACCTAAAATACTACCTAAGTAATATAATTTAGAAGAAAAAAATATAGCTTTTTCAAATTTTTTCATATCATATAAAATAATTATTTTTTTAACTAAATTTGATAGAATTAAAATTGCTAATGGTGTATTAAAACTATCATTCATAGCTTTCTTAAACAAATTAACATAATATAAAGAAGAATTATTTAAAGAAAAATTAAAATTTTTATTTATAGATAAATTAATACAAAAATACCATTTCTTTAATATTTTATTAATTTTAATTAAATTATTTACGTTATAATAAATTGGATGTTTATATTTAGTTGACAAAAAATAATAACGTATTACATCAGAACTAAAATAATTTATTAAATCTTTAATTAAAAAAGTATTTCCAAAAGACTTAGACATTTTTTTATTTTTTAAAATAATCATCCCTGTATGCATCCAATAATTTACAAATTTTTTCTTATAAAAACATTCTGATTGCGCTCTTTCATTTTCATGATGAGGAAAAATTAAATCATTTCCTCCTCCATGGATATCTAATGTATTTTTAAAATATAAATAATTAATTGCTGAACATTCAATATGCCAACCTGGTCTTCCATCTCCCCAAGGAGATTTCCAAGATATTTCATTATTTTTACTTTTTTTCCATAAAACAAAGTCATTTTTATAAATATTATTATTTTCTGAACTATTAAAATTATTTTTTTTATGCAATAATTGACCATAATTTTCATAACTTTTAATAGAAAATAAAACATCTCCTTTTTTATCAATATAAGCATTTTTATTTAAAATTAATACACTAATCATATTAATTATATCTACTATATGAGAAGTAACACAAGGTTCAAAAGAAGGTTTTAAAATATTTAAAGAATTAAAATCAATGTTCATTTGATTAATAATATTTTTTGTAAAAGAAATAATATTTTTTTTAATTAAATTTGATCGTTCAATAATTTTATCATCTATATCAGTAATATTTCTAACATATTTTACAGAATATCCTAAATTTCTAAAATAACGATTTACAATATCAAAGAATATAAATGTTCTTGCATGACCAATATGACAATTATCATATACAGTAACACCACATACATAAATAGAAACTTTTTTTTGAAGAATAGATTTGAAAATTTCTTTTTTTCGAGTTAAAGTATTAAAAATTTTTAACATTAATATTTCTCTATAAAATTAATTTAGAATCTATATAAAAATGAATATTACTCAAATATAATTAAGAAAATTATGTATAAAAAATTAAAAAAAATTATAAAATTTCCTTTATATTTTACTTTTAAAATTATATGTTTTAATAAAAAAAATATTGAAAAAGATATTTTTAAAATATTTCAAAAAAAAAAAATAAAAATAGAAAAAAAAAATATACATTACAGTAAAAAAAAAAAATATATATCATTTTCTTTAACTATATATGCAAATAAATTTAAATATATAGAATATATTTATAAAAAAGTTGGAATATTAAAATCTGTAAAAATGATTTTATAAAAAATTATATTATATTCTGTTCAGCACCTGTTATACAAAATAAAGCACTGAACAGTGTTAAAACATTTAAAAAAATTTTATAAGATATTCTTATAAACCGGTAACGTTAATTGCAGATGGACCTTTTTCTCCTTCTGTAATTTCAAACTCCACACTTTGTCCTTCTGCTAAAGTTTTAAATCCATCACTTTGAATAGCTGAAAAATGTACAAAAACATCTTTACTTCCATCTTCAGGAGTAATAAATCCAAAACCTTTTGCTTCATTAAACCATTTAACATTACCTTTAATCTTTGACATCTGTTTATTACCTTTACATGAAAATGATATATAATTACTTACATTAAATGTTAATTAAAATTTTATTAAAATAAATTTTATGAAATATTAAAAATTAAATTAATATAAATTATTAAATTAACGATGTGAAAAAATAAACTTTTATTTTCAAATTTTAATTTTTTGAAAATAAAAGTTTATTTTATTTTTATACTTTTGAAATGTTTTAAAAAATATTAATAACCTGGAAATTTCCTACTCTCACACAGGGAGACCCTGAACTACCATCGGCGTTATAATGTTTCACTTCTGAGTTCGAAATGGATTCAGGTGGTACCATTACACTATTTTAACCAGGTTATTAAATTTTTAAATTTTGTATACTTTAATATACAAAATTATATATTAAAGTATACATATTTTATATATTTATTTTTAATCGGTAACAAGTATTTTTTTAATTAATATTTTTAAAAACACCTCTGGTGTTGTAAGGTTAAGCCGCTCGGGTCATTAGTACTAGTTAGCTGAACACATTGCTGTGCTTACACATCTAGCCTATCTACGTTGTAGTCTCCAACGTCCCTTCAGTAAACTTACAAGAGTTTCAGGGAAGATTAATCTTGGGGTAAGTTTCGTGTTTAGATGCTTTCAGCACTTATCTTTTCCGCATATAGCTACCGGGCAATGCCATTGGCATGACAACCCGAACACCAGTGATGCGTCCACTTCGGTCCTCTCGTACTAGAAATAGATCCCCTCAATCTTCCAACGCCCACGGCAGATAGGGACCGAACTGTCTCACGACGTTCTAAACCCAGCTCGCGTACCACTTTAAATGGCGAACAGCCATACCCTTGGGACCTGCTTCAGCCCCAGGATGTGATGAGCCGACATCGAGGTGCCAAACACCGCCGTCGATATGAACTCTTGGGCGGTATTAGCCTGTTATCCCCGGAGTACCTTTTATCTGTTGAGCGATGGCCATTCCATACAGAACCACCGGATCACTAAGACCTGCTTTCGCATCTGATTGCGTTATCACGCTCTCAGTTAAACTGGCTTATGCCTTTGCACTAAACTTACGATTTCCGACCGTAATTAGCCAATCTTTGTACTCCTCCGTTACTCTTTGGGAGGAGACCGCCCCAGTCAAACTACCCACCAGACATTGTCTCTACACCGGTTAACGGTGCTAGGTTAGAATATTAATATTTAAAGGGTGGTATTTCAAGGTTGACTCCACTAATACTAGCGTATTAGATTCAACGTCTCCCACCTATCCTACACATTAAATATCAACATTCAATGTCAAGATATAGTAAAGGTTCACGGGGTCTTTCCGTCTTGCCGCGGGTACACTGCATCTTCACAGCAATTTCAATTTCACTGAGTCCCAGATGGAGACAGCCTAGCCATCATTACGCCATTCGTGCAGGTCGGAACTTACCCGACAAGGAATTTCGCTACCTTAGGACCGTTATAGTTACGGCCGCCGTTTACCGGGGCTTCATTTTAGAGCTTTAAGTTTTACCTTTAACTCCTTTATTTAACCTTCCGGCACCGGGCAGGCGTCACACCGTATACGTCCATTTTCATGTTTGCACAGTGCTGTGTTTTTAATAAACAGTTGCAGCTAGCTGGTATCTTCGACTAACTTCAGCTAAAGGAGTAAATCCTCTTACTTACGAGTTAGCGTGCCTTCTCCCGAAGTTACGGCACCATTTTGCCTAGTTCCTTCATCTGGGTTCTCTCAAGCGCTTTAGTATACTCTACCTAACTACCTGTGTCGGTTTGTGGTACGATTTGAATTTATCTGATGCTTAGAGAATTTTCTTGGAAATATGGTATAAATTACTTAGTTACCGTAATAACTCGTCATCACGCCTTAACTTAAAAAATATTCGGATTTTCCTAAATATTTACGTCTACACGTTTAAACCAAGACAACCGTCGCTTGGATAATTTAACCTCTTTCGTCCTCCCGTCGCAATAAATTCAAGCACAGGAATATTAACCTGTTGTCCATCGACTACGCTTTTCAGCCTCGCCTTAGGGGTCGGCTTACCCTGCCTCGATTAACGTTGGACAGGAAACCTTAGTCTTTCAGCGAGCAGGTTTTTCACCTGCTTTATCGTTACTCATGTCAGCATTCGCACTTCTGATTCCTCCAATATACTTCACAATATATCTTCTACGGTTTACAGAACGCTCCTCTACCCAGTAAAAAAAATACTGCCGCAGCTTCGGTACATAATTTAGCCCCGTTAAATCTTCCGCGCAAGCCGACTTGACCAGTGAGCTATTACGCTTTCTTTAAATGATGGCTGCTTCTAAGCCAACATCCTGGCTGTTTATGCCTTCTCACATCGTTTCCCACTTAATTATGATTTTGGGACCTTAGCTGGCGGTCTGGGTTGTTTCCCTTTCCACAACGAACGTTAGCACCCGCTGTGTGTCTCCCGTGATAACATTCTACGGTATTCGGAGTTTGCATCGGATTGGTAAGTCAGTATGACCCCCTAACCGAAACAGTGGCTCTACCCCCGAAGATGAATTTCACGAGGCGCTACCTAAATAGCTTTCGAGGAGAACCAGCTATCTCCCGGTTTGATTGGCCTTTCACCCCTAGCCATAGGTCATCCGCTGATTTTTCAACATCAGTCGGTTCGGTCCTCCAATTAGTTTTACCTAACTTTCAACCTGCCCGTGGCTAGATCACCGGGTTTCGGGTCTGTACCCTGAAACTAAAACGCCCATTTCAGACTCGGTTTCCCTACGGCTCCCCTTTTTTAAAAATTCGGTTAACCTTGCTACAGAGTACAAGTCGCTGACCCATTATACAAAAGGTACGCAGTCACTCTATAAAATTGAGCTTCTACTGCTTGTACGTATACGGTTTCAGGATCTATTTCACTCCCCTAACAGGGGTTCTTTTCGCCTTTCCCTTACGGTACTAGTTCACTATCGGTCAGTCAGGAGTATTTAGCCTTAGAGGATGGTCCCCCTATCTTCAAACAAGATTTCTCGTGTCTCGTTTTACTTTTCGAGCTTACAATATATTTTTTTCATTTACAGGGCTATCACCTTGTATCGCTAATTTTTCCAAATTATTCTATTAAAAATAAAATTATAATTTATGCTCTGGGCTTTTCCCTTTTCGCTCGCCACTACTAAGGGAATCTCAATTGATTTCTTTTCCTCAAGGTACTTAGATGTTTCAGTTCCCTTGGTTTGCTTTATTTATCTATTTTATTCAATAAATAATATCATATAAAAATATGATGGGTTTCCCCATTCGGATATCGCCGACTATAACGTTTCTTATCAACTTATCGACGCTTTTCGCAGATTAGTACGTCCTTCATCGCCTCTGACTGCCAAGGCATCCACCATATACGCTTTTTTACTTAACCTTACAACCCACAGGTGTTTTAATAATTAAATTATACTTGTTCCGAATTTTTAAAGAACTTAAAAAAAATAATATTTTAAATAAAGTTTAACTTAAAAAACAATTATATCATAATAATTTAAAATAATAAATATTTTTTTTAAATGTTGTCCCCTAGGGGAATTGAACCCCTGTTGCTGCCGTGAAAGGGCAGTGTCCTAGACCGCTAGACGAAGGGGACTAATTTTTACAATAATTATTTTATTTTTGAAAAAATTTTTATAATTGTATTACAAAATATTTAAAAATAAAATATTTTTTTTTTTTTGCTAATGTAACTATTTTACATATTCAAAAATAAGAGTCAAGTAATTTATAATAATTAATAAAAAAAAATATAAAATATATATTTAAAATATTAATAAATTTTATAAAAAAAATAATAACAATGAATATAAAAAATAATATATTAATTCTTTAAAATATCTAAAATATTTTTTATATTAGGAAAAATATTAGTCCATAAAAAAAATGAATGAGCTGCTTGATTAACTAACATTCCTATTCCATTATACACTCTTGTTGCACCTAATTTTTTACAAAACTTCATAAAAAAAGTATCTGTATTTCCATAAAACATATCATAACAAATAATTTTTTTATTAAAAATATCAGAAGGTATTACTAAAGGTGAATTATTAGAAATTCCAGCTGAAGTAGCATTAATAATAATTTGAAATTTATTTTTATTTAATTGATGTAATTTTAAACATTTAATATATCCAAATTTTCTAAATTTTTTTGATAAAATTTGAGCTTTTTTAATAGTTCTATTAGTAATATAAATATTACATCCAAATTTTAATAAAGGGTAAATAATTCCTCTAGCTGCTCCACCTGCACCTAAAATTAATATATTATCATTTTTATTTATTAAATTTTTAAATTTTAAATCTGTAAGTAAACCAATTCCATCTGTATTATCTCCAATAATTTCACCTATATAATTTTTTTTTAACGTATTAATAGAACCAGATATCTTTGCTCTTTTTGTTAAATTTGTACAAATAGAATACACTTTTTCTTTAAATGGTAGAGTAATATTCGCTCCTTTACCTCCATTTTTAAAAAAACTTAAAATTTCTGTTAAAAAAAATTTCTTTGATGCACAAATCCGAATATATTTTTCATTTAAATCATACTTTTTTAAAAAAAAATTATGTATTTTAGGAGATTTACTATGATTTATTGGATTTCCAAATACAGCATAATAAATATTTTTATTCAAATTAATCACGTACAATTTCTCCAGTTAATAAATTAATAATCTTAGAAGGTTTTTTTTTATTTCCTAAAAATCCGTTTAAAATTGGAAAATTTTTTCCAAAAATTTTTTTAACTTGTTTTATATTTTTACAAGGTTTTTCTCCAGATATATTTGCACTTGTAGAAATAATAGGTTTATTAAAATACAAACATAAGTTTTTTATTAATTTATGTTGAGTAATTCGTACAGCAATTAATTTAGAATTACCCGTTAACCAAATTGGTACTTTAGAATGAGCGGGAACCAGATAAGTAAAAAATTTTTTTTTATTTAACAAAAGATGTTTTTTTTTTAAAATTTTTTTTTCAATAATATAAGGAATTAACTGATTGTAATGATAAGATATTAATATAAATCCTTTATTTATATTTCTATTTTTTATAAATAACAATTTTTTTACTGCAATTTCACTATCCGGATTGCAACCTAATCCAAAAACTGATTCTGTTGGATAAGCTATCACTTCATTTTGATGTAATTTTTTTATACAATTTTTTAAAGAAAACAACAAACTTTTATTCATAACATATAATCCTTTTATAAAAAATTATTTTATAAAAATATATTTTTATTTTATAAAATTCTTTTCATATAATAATGTATAATATTGCACATTTAAAAATCAAAAAATTAAAACAATGCATATTTTTAAAATATTAAAATACCCAGATCAAAATCTCCGTAAAATTGCTAAACCTGTAAAAATTTTTGATAAAAAAATTCAATATATAGTTAAAAAAATGTTTCAAACAATGTATAAAAAAAAAGGAATTGGTTTAGCTGCAATACAAGTTAATATTCAATTACAAATTATAGTTATAGATAAAATATATCCTTTAAAATATCCATTAGTTTTAATTAATCCTAAAATTCAAAAAAAAAATGGAAAAATAAAAATAAAAGAAGGATGTTTATCTATTCCAAATTATGAATATGAAATTAGTTCTAGATTTAAAAATATTACTGTTTCTGGATATGATATTTATGGAAAAAATTTTATTTTAGACGCAGAATATTTACTTTCTGTCTGCATACAACATGAAATAGATCATTTAAACGGTAAATTATTTATAGATTATTTATCATCTTTAAAAAAAGATAGAATTAAAAAAAAATTAATAAAAAAAAAATATAATGAAAAAAATTAAAATAATTTTTGCAGGAACTGATAAATTTTCTTCTATACATTTAAATGAATTAATTTTAAAAAAATTTAATATATTAACCGTAATTACAAAAACAGATAAAAAAATCGGTAGAGGAAAAAAAATTCAATTTTCTGAAGTAAAAAAAACAGCTATTAAACATAAATTACAACTTATACAATTAGATTCATTAAATTTAGAAAAATATTCTAAGATTTTAAAAAAAAAAAAACCAGATATGATGATTATTGTTTCATTTGGATTAATAATACCAAATAAAATAATTAAAATCTTTCGGTTAGGATGTATTAATATTCATACTTCTTTGTTGCCAAAGTTTAGAGGTCCATCACCTATTCAATCAGCTATACTACAAGGAGAAAAAAAAACAGGAATTAGTATAATTCAAATAAATAATAAATTAGATACAGGAAATATTTTATATAAAAAATCAATTAATATAAAAAAAACAGATACATATAATACATTAAAAAAAAAACTAACTATATTAGGAAAAAAATCTTTAATTAAATTCTTAAAAAATATTGTTTTAAAAAAAACACTATCTATCCCGCAAAATGAAAATAAAGCAACTTATACAAAAAAAATATATAAAAAAAATGGTTTAATTAATTGGAATAAAAAAGCATCAAAAATAGAAAAAAAAGTTAGAGCTTTTAATTCATGGCCAGGAACTTTCTTTTTTATAAAAAAAATTATGATTAAAATTATGAAAGTAAATATTATTAAGTCTACTAAAAAAATAACACCAGGAAAAATTATTCAAGCCGATAAAAATGGAATATTAATAAGTACTAAAAATAATTTAATTAACGTTACAGAATTACAAATTTCTGGAAAAAAAATAAACAAAGTATGCAAAATAATACATTCTTATAAAAAATTATTTAAAATAGGTCGTGTTTTACTTTAAAAAAAATTTTAAAAAATTAAAAAATTCTACAAAAAACAAAACGGCATTCCTATGCCGTTTGTTCTTTATACATAAGATAATTTCTATTTATTTTTTAAAATTTTATTTTGTATATTATTTCTATTTACTAACAATACATACGCCATAGGAGATTTATCTCCATTTCTATAACCACATTTAATAATTTTAGTATATCCACCTGGTCTTTTTTTAAAAAAAGGACCTAAATCTGAAAATAGCTTATGTAAAATACTATTATTTCTAATTTTAGAAAAAAGTAATCTTCGATTAGATAAATTATCAATCTTAGAAACTGTAATCATAGGTTCTGCTATTCTTCTTAATTCTTTTGATTTTGCTAAAGTAGTTTTAATTTTCTCATGTAAAAATAATGCACATGATAAATTTATTAACATTGATTTTAAATGACTACCTTTTCTATTTAATTTACGACCAACTTTTTGATGTCGCATAATTTATAAGATTCCTTTTAAATCTATTTTATTCTTCTAAAATACTTTTTGGAGGCCAATTTTCTAATTTAGTTCCTAATGACAAATTTCTAGCTGCTAATATATCTTTAATTTCTGTTAACGATTTTTTTCCTAAATTAGGAGTTTTTAATAAATCTATTTCATTTTTTTGTATTAAATCACCAATATAATGTATTGATTCTGCTTTTAAACAATTTGCAGATCTTACAGTTAATTCTAAATCATCTACAGGTTTTAATAGAATTGAATCAAATTCAGGCTGTACAACTGGTACTATTGGTTCACGCATATCTTTTAAATCAATAAAATGTTCTAATTGATTTGATAAAATAGTAGCTGCTTTTCGAATAGAATCTTCTGGATCAATTGTACCATTAGTTTCTATTTCTATTATCAATTTATCTAAATCTGTTCTTTGCTCTACTCTAGCAGCTTCTACTTGATAAGAAATACGTTCAATCGGACTATAACATGCATCAATAAATAATTTTCCGATGCTATTATGTTCATGTGTATTATTTTTAAAACGAGTAGACGCTGGAGAGTATCCTCTCCCTTTTTCTACTTTAATTTTCATATTAATAGAAGATGAACGATTAGTTAAATTACATATCATGTGATTTAAATTTACAATTTCTACACTCGAATCACATTGAATATCAGAGGCTGTAACTACACCTATACCTTGTTTTTGCAAAGTTAAGTAAGAAAAATCTTTATCATAAATCTTTATAGGTAATTCTTTTAAATTTAATAAAATTTCTAATATATCTTCTTTAATTCCCTCTTTCGTGCTATATTCATGTAAAATACCTTCTATTTCTACCTCAGTTACAGCGCATCCAGGTAAAGAAGATAAAAGAATTCTACGTAATGCGTTTCCTAAAGTATGTCCAAATCCACGCTCTAAAGGTTCTAAAGTAACTTTAGAATGTTTATAATCAAATTGTTGAATATTTACTAATCTAGGCTTTAAAAAATTTATTAATGAGTCTTCCATTATTAAACCTGTATAAAAAAAATTATTTCGAATAAAGTTCTACTATTAAATGCTCCTGAATTTCAGAAGATAAATCTATTCTATCTGGTACTCTAATAAAAGTTCCTTTCATTTTTAAAGAGTTTACTTCAATCCAAGCTGATTTTTCTTTTTGTTCAGAAAGCTCTAAAGCAGCTTTAATTCTTAAATGTTTTTTAAACTTATCTCGAACTTCAATAATATCATTAGGAGATAATTGATATGAAGGAATGTTTACTATAATATTATTAACAGTAATAGATTTATGACTAACCAACTGTCTTGCTTCTAAGCGCGTCGTACTAAATCCCATTCTGTAAACTACATTATCTAATCTATTTTCTAGACATCTTAATAAATTTTCTCCAGTATTACCTTTAGATTTAGCAGAAATTTTATAATAATTTCTAAATTGTTTTTCTAAAATTCCGTATAAACGACGTACTTTTTGTTTTTCTCTCAATTGTTTACCATATTCTGAAACTCTTTTTTTTCTTATACAATGCTGTCCTGGTAAATGATCCATTTTACATTTTGAACCAATTGATCTTAAGCCAGATTTTAAATATAAATCTGTTTTTTCGCGTCTACATAATTTTAATTTTGGACCTAAATATTTTCCCATAGAAATACTCTTTTTAATTTCTTTTTAAATTTTTAAAAATTTTATACTCGTCTTTTTTTAGGTGGTCTGCATCCATTATGAGGAATAGGAGTAATATCTGTAATATTTGTAATTTTAAATCCTGCAGCATTTAATGCTCTAATAGTAGATTCTCTTCCAGGTCCAGGACCTTTGACCATTACTTCTAAATTTTTTATACCATAATCTTTAACTTTTTCAGAACATTTTTCTGCAGCTACTTGTGCAGCAAAAGGAGTAGATTTTCTAGAACCACGAAAACCAGAACCACCAGAAGTAGCCCATCCTAAAGTGTTTCCTTTTTTATCGGTAATAGTAACAATAGTATTATTAAAAGATGCATAAATATGTGCGATACCATCTAAAAATTTTTTTTTAACACGTTTTTTAATTCTATTTTTTTTTTTTTGCATAATAATTTTAATTACCTAAATTATTTTTTTATTAATTTACGAGGTCCTTTTCTAGTACGAGCATTAGTTTTCGTACGTTGCCCTCTTACAGGAAGTTTTCTACGATGACGTACACCTCTATAACAACCTAAATCTATCAATCTTTTTATATTTAAAGTATTTTCTCTTCTTAAATCACCTTCTACAATAAACTTTGCAACTTCTAATCTTAATTCTTCTATTTGATCTTTACTTAATTCTGAAATTTTTGTTATATTATTTATTTTTAAAGTGTTACAAATAATTTTAGATCGAGATTTTCCAATTCCATAAATAGATGTTAAAGCTATTATAGTACGCTTTTGATCAGGAACATTGATTCCTGCTATACGAGCCAATTTTAACTCCTTATTATCATTAATAAAATTATTTTAAAATTTTTATAATATAAAAATGTTGTGTTTTATTTTTTATCCTTGTCTTTGTTTATGTTTTGGATCATTACTACATATTACTCGCACTACATTTTTTCTTCGTATAATTTTACAATTTCTACATAATTTTTTTATAGAAGTACGAACTTTCATTAGATCTCCGGAATTAATATCAATATAATTTATCTTGTTAAATTTAAATTTGCTCTACGAAAAGATGATTTATATTGTCTAGACACCATTAATGTTTGCAATTGAGTAATCAAATCTATAATTACTACAACAACTATTAATAATGAAGTTCCTCCAAAATAAAATGGAACATGTGTTAAAAA
Organism: Buchnera aphidicola (Chaitophorus sp. 3695); assembly: GCF_964058985.1. Lineage (NCBI taxonomy): Bacteria > Pseudomonadati > Pseudomonadota > Gammaproteobacteria > Enterobacterales > Erwiniaceae > Buchnera > Buchnera aphidicola. The sequence continues at coordinate 403,297 of NZ_OZ060379.1, forward strand.
ATGCATTAATTCTGGAATTAAACAAATAAAAACAATATATATTGCATTAATAAAGGTTAATCGAAACATAATTTTTTTAATATAATTAGAAGTGTTTTCTCCAGGTCGAATTCCTTGAATAAAAGCTCCAGATTTCTTTAAATTATCTGAAGTTTCTCTAGAATCAAAAGCTAAATTAGTATAAAAAAAACAAAAGAAAATAATAGCACAAGTATATAAAATCATATATAAAAATGTTCCTGGTTGTAAATTTATGCAAAATAAATTTAACAAATAACAAGAATTATGATTATTTTCTTTAATCCAAGATGCAATAGTTGTTGGAAATAGTATTATACTAGAAGCAAAAATTGCTGGAATCACTCCGGACATATTAATTTTTAATGGTAAATGAGCAATATTATTAGAAATATGCATTCTTTTATTTTGCTGTCTATTAGAATAATGAATAACTATTTTTCTTTGACTTCGTTCAATAAAAACAACAAAATAAATAATTAAAAAAATTAAAATAACCGTTACAAATAAAAGTAATATACTTAAATTATTTAATCTTAATGCTTCTAAAGTATGAAAAACAGCTATTGGTAAATTTGCCATAATTCCTGCAAAAATGATTACAGAAATTCCATTTCCAAGTCCATATTCTGTAATTAAATCTCCAATCCACATTAAAAATATTGTTCCAGTCACTAAACTTACTATAGTTGTTAAATAGAAACATATATCTAACTTAAAAATTAATGTTCTCATACCTGGCATATTAGGTAAACTTAAAGCAATTCCTAAAGCTTGTATAATCGATAAACATACTGTTAAATATTTAGTATATTGATTAATCTTTTCACGACCGATTTCTCCTTCTTTTTTTAAATCTTTCCAAGTTGGATAAATAAAAGTTAATAATTGTACAATAATTGAAGATGAAATATAAGGCATAATACCTAAAGAAAAAATCGAGGCTCGACTTAAAGATCCTCCAGAAAACATATTTAACATTTCTATAATTGTACCTTGTTGATTTTTTAATAATTTCGATAAAGATACTGTATCAATTCCAGGTACAGGAATAAAAGAACCTAAACGAAAAATTATTAAAGCAAAAATTAAAAAAAATAATCTATTTTTAATTTCATAAAAATTTATTCCAATATTTTTAAAATTTAAACCTAATTTTTTATCCATTTGATATTATTATTCCTCAATCTTTCCCCCACAAGATTCAATATGCAAACGAGCTCCTTTTGTTACAGACAATCCTTTAATAATTAAAGGAATGAAAATTTTTCCAGAAGAAATAATTTTTACATATTTAATATATGGTTTAATTATATTTCTTTTTTTTAAAAGATTTAAATCAATAAATTTTTTATTTAAATTTAATAATTCTGACAATTTTAATTCTGATCTATATTTTTTTTTATTTGAATTAAAACCAAACTTTGGTATTCTTCTATATAAAGGAGTTTGACCTCCTTCGAAACCTCTTCTAATTCTACTACCAGTTCTAGATTTTTGTCCTTTGTGTCCTCTACCTGCTGTTTTACCTAAACCAGAACCAATACCTCTACCCACACGTTTTCTTTTCTTTTGATAGGAATTTTTAAATATAGTATTTAAATACATGAATATTTACCTATTTTACTTTTAACATATATGAAATTTTTTTAATCATACCTAAAATCGATTTATTTTTTTTTCTTTGCACAATATGATTAATATAACGCAATCCTAAACCTTTTAATATAGCTTTATGTTTTGGTAAGATACCGATCTTACTCTTAACTTGTTGAATTATTAAAAATTTTTCCATAGTATTTTTACTCAAAAATATCTCGAATTGATTTATTTCTTTTATTAGCAATATCTTGTGGAGATTTCATATTACATAATCCATTAATAGTTGCTCTAACTACATTAATTGGATTCGTAGATCCATATACTTTTGTTAACACATTTTTAATTCCAGATACTTCTAATACAGAACGCATTACACCACCTGCAATGATACCTGTTCCTGCAGCTGCAGGTTTCATAAATATTCTAGAACTAATATAAGTTTCATAAATAGTATGTTGTAAAGTATGATCTTTTAATTGAAAACTAATCATATTTTTTCTTGCTTTATCCATTGCTTTTTGAATAGCAAAAGGAACTTCTTTAGATTTTCCATATCCAAAACCAACTTTACCTTTATGATTTCCTACTACAACTAATGCGCTAAATGAAAAAATTCTTCCACCTTTAACAGTTGTAGAAACTCGATTTAAAGTAATTAATTTTTCTTGTAAATCTTTAATATTTTTTTTTTCAAAATACATCATATAATTTTATACCTTAAAACTGAAGACCATATTTACGAGCAGAATTTGCTAATGATTCAATTCTTCCATGATATTTAAAACCTGAACGATCAAAAGACACTTTTATGATTCCTTTTTTTAAAGCGCGTTGTGCAATAATTTTACCCACTATTTCAGAAGAAATCTTATTTCCAGTATATCCTAAATTTTTATTAATATTTTTTTCTAAAGTTGATGCTGTCACTAAAACAGAAAAATGATTAGAAGAAATAATCTGAGCATAAATATGACGAGAAGTTTTATGTACTACTAAACGTATTTTATTTAAAGATTTTAATTTTTTACGTATTTTTAAAGCTCTTTTTTTTCTAGATTTATGCGTTAAATTTAAAACTTTCATATTACTTTTTCTTTGCCTCTTTTGTTTTTACAAATTCATTAAAATATCGTACACCTTTTCCTTTATAAGAATCAGGTTTACGATAATTCCTTAAATTTGCAGAAACTTGTCCTACTAATTGTTTATCTATACCTTCAATTAGAATTTCTGTTGATGAAATTAATTTAATATTAATGCTTAATGGTATAATATATGTAATATTATGTGAATATCCTAAAGATAATACAAGTTTCTTTTTATTCACATCTTCTATAAAAAACTTATATCCAACTCCAATTAAAGTTAATTTTTTAGAAAAACCAGATGTAACTCCAATAATCATAGAATTAGTTAATGATCTAGCAGTACCTGCTTGCATCCATCCTAATGAATCAGATACAGAATACGCTTTAAAACTTAATATATTATTTATATAACTAATACTAACTAATTTATTAAAAGTTCGTTTTAATGTACCTTTTTTACCTGTAATGATCATATCTTGATTTTTTAATATAATTTTAATATCATTAGGAACTATAATAGAACGTTTAGCAATTCTAGACATATTCTTTCCTTTAATTAAGAGACATAGCAAATAATCTCTCCACCTAAACCTTTTTTTCTAGCTTCTTTATCAGATAATACACCTTTAGATGTAGACATAATTACAATACCTAGACCAGAAATTACTTGTGGAATTTCATTTTTTCTTTTATATATTCTTAGTCCAGGTTTACTTATTCTTGTTATATTTTCTATTACTGGTTTGCCTTTAAAATATTTTAAAAAAATTTTTAAATTAGATTTTTTAAAATTTTTTACAGAATAATTTTCTATATAACCTTCTTTTTTTAAAAGTTTAGTAATTTCTTTTTTAAAATTAGAAAAAGGTATATTTACTGAAATTTTATTTGAAAACTGAGCATTTTTAATACGCACAAACATATCAGATATAGGATCTTGCATACTCATAATATATTTCCCTAATACAAATTAAAATACTTTTACCAACTTGATTTTCTTAAACCAGGAACTTCTCCTCTCATAGCTGCTTCTCTTAATTTAATTCTACTAAAACCAAATTTTCTTAAAAAACCATGCGGTCTACCTGTAATATAACAACGATTTCTTTGACGTGACATACTAGAATCTCTAGGTAACTTTTGTAACTTTAAAACAGCTTTCCAGCGTTTTTCTTTAGACAATTTTGTATTTATAATTATAGATTTTAATTGCATTCTTTTAGTATAAAACTTTTTAGATAAGTATCTTCTTTTGATTTCTCTTTCTTTCATGCATTGCTTAGCCATTTAGTCAATACCTTAAATTTAATTATTTACGAAAAGGAAAATTAAACTTTGATAATAAATAAAATGCTTCTAAATTAGATTTAGCTGTAGTCACTATTGATATATCTAACCCTCTAATTTTATCAATTTTATCATAATCTATTTCAGGAAAAATAATTTGTTCTTTGATACCAAAATTATAATTTCCATATTTATCAAAAGATTTTTTCGGAAAACCTCTAAAATCTCGAATCCTAGGCATAGCAATATTAATTAATTTATTTAAAAATTGCCATTTTCTTAAACGTCTTAAGGTTACTTTACATCCAATTGAATTTCCTTGTCTAATTTTAAATCCTGCAATAGACTTTCTAGCTTTCGTCACTATAGGTTTTTGTCCAGAAATTAAAGTTAAATCAGAAATCGCATATTCTAACTTTTTTTTATTATTTAATGCTTCTCCGACTCCCATATTTAATGTAATTTTATCTATTTTTGGAACTTGCATTATAGAAGTATAATTAAATTTTTTAATAAATTTTGGAATTACTTTTTTTTTATAAAAACTATACATGTCAATCATCATTATATTCCAATTTATTGAATAGATAAATTATTAGACTTAAAAAAGCGAACTTTTTTTCCTTGAGAAAATTTAAATCCTATTTTATCTGGTTTATTTGTATTAGGATTTAACAGAGCAATATTAGAAATATGAATATAAGATTCTACTTTTATAATACCTCCTAATTTATTTTCTGCTGGAACAGGTTTAATATGTTTTTTTACTATATTAATACCTTTAACAATAACCTTATTCATCGATAAAATTTTTTGTACTATTCCAATCTTACCTCGATCTTTTCCTGATATAACTATTACTTTATCATTCGTTCGAATTTTTAATGCCATTTTATTATACCTATAAATTTTATAATACTTCAGGTGCTAAAGAAATAATTTTCATAAATTTTTCTGTACGTAACTCACGAGTTACTGGACCAAAAATACGTGTTCCAATCGGTTGTTCGTTATTATTTAAAACTACACATGCATTATTATCAAATCTTAATACAGAACCATCTGATCTGCGAATACCTTTTTTAGTTCTAACGATCACTGCTTTTAATACATCTCCTTTTTTAACTTTTCCTCTAGGAATAGCTTCTTTAATAGCAATTTTTATTATATCTCCAATATTAGCGTATCTACGTTTAGAACCACCTAATACTTTAATACACATTACAGAACGAGCTCCAGAATTATCTGCTATATTTAATATAGTTTGTTCTTGAATCACTTTTCATTTACCTTGTTATAAAAAATTTAAAATTTAAAAAAAAATAAAATTCAATAAAATATTATGTTTTAAAGTATTTTATTAAATTTATTTTTTTATAATATTTACTAATGTCCAAGATTTATTCTTAGAAATTGGACGACACTCTTTAATATACACATAATCTCCAATAGAACATGTATTATTTTCATCATGTACACAAAATTTTGTTCTTTTTTTTATAAATTTTTTATATGCGTTATGTTTTATAAACCTTTCTACAAGAACAATAATTGATTTTTGCATTTTATTACTTATGACAATTCCTTGTAAAAATTTACTTTTTTCGAACATTGACTCGATCCTTTTCAGATATGACTGTTTTAATAATCGCGATATTTTTTCTATTTATTTTTAATAAATGAGTTTGTTTTAACTTATTAGAAGAAAATTGTAATTTTAAATTAAATTGTTCTTTAAATAAATTTAATAACTCTATATTTAAAAAAGACAATTCTTTTTGTCTTAATTCAATAATTTTCATAATTCTTCCATTTTATAAACGAATATAGTTTTTACAGGTAATTTATCTGAAGCTAATTTAAATGCTTGACGAGATTCTTCCTCAGAAATTCCAGTAATTTCATATAAAATTTTTCCTGGTTGAATTAATGCAACCCAATATTCAACATTTCCTTTTCCTTTTCCCATTCTAACCTCTAAAGGTTTTTGAGTAATAGGTTTATCTGGAAAAATACGTATCCATAGTTTTCCTAATCTTTTAACATATCGAGCAATACTTCTTCTAGCAGACTCAATTTGACGAGATGTTAGACGACCTCTAGTAATTGCTTTTAAACCAAAAGTTCCAAAAACAATGTTATCATTTACAATTATACCTCTATTACGACCTTTATGCATTTTTCTAAATTTAGTACGTTTAGGTTGAAGCATTATAAAAAATTCTCCTTACTAACTTTTTTTTATTCTATTTTTATTAAAATTTATATTAGAATTATTTTTATTTTCAATATTAGGCATGCCTCCTAAAATTTCTCCTTTAAAAATCCAAACTTTTACGCCTACTACACCATAAATAGTATGTGCTGGTATAGAACTATAATCAATGTCTGCACGTAAAGTATGCAATGGAACACGTCCTTCTCTTTGCCATTCTGTTCTAGCAATTTCTGAACCACCTAATCTTCCACTAATTTCTACTTTAATACCTTTCGCACCATGTCTCATAGAATTTTGAATAGATCGTTTCATAGCTCGACGATAAAGAACTCTTTTTTCTAACTGAGAAGCAATATTATCTGCTACTAATTTTGCATCTAATTCTGGTTTTCGTATTTCTGAAATAGTAACTTGTGCTGATACATTAGCAATTTTAGAAATAATTTTTTTTAAATTTTCTATATCTTCACCTTTTTTACCAATTACAATTCCTGGTCTAGAAGTATATATAATGACTTTTATAGCTTTAGAATGCCTTTCTATAATAATTTTAGAGATCGACGCACGAACCAACTTTTTCATTAAAAATTGACGCACTTCAAAATCATTACTTAAATATTCAGAAAAATTTTTACTATTAGAAAACCATATCGAATTCCATTTTTTTATAATCCCTAATCTCATACCATGTGGATGTACTTTTTGTCCCATTATTATATTTCTCCAAATTACAAGTCTGATACTACAATTTTAATATGACTGGTACGTTTTAATATTTGATCTGCTTTTCCTTTTGCACGAGGTATCATACGTTTTATAGTTGGACCTTCATCTATTAAAATTTCACAAATTCTTAATAAATCAATATCTAATCCTTGATTATTTTCTGCATTAGAAATTACTGATTCTAATACTTTTTTTATTAATAACGCTGCTTTTTTCTTAGAAAAATTCAGTATATTAATCGCTTTTTCTACTTTTTTTCCACGAATTTCATCTGCAATTAATCTTAATTTTTGAGCAGAAGAACGAGCTTTTTTATACGTAGCGCAAACTTTCACAAATATTTTCCTTGTATATCTAAACGGGAATTAACGTTGTTTAATTTTCTTATCAGCTGAATGCCCTCTATACGTTCTAGTTAAAGAGAATTCACCTAATTTATGACCAACCATTTCTTCTGTAATAAAAATAGGAATATGTTGTTTTCCATTATGTACTGCAATAGTTAAACCTACCATATTTGGAAAAATAGTAGATCTTCTCGACCATGTTTTAATTGGTTTACGACTTTTTTGAGATATAGATATATCTATTTTTTTTAATAAACTTACATCAATAAATGGTCCTTTTTTTAAAGAACGTGGCATAAAATATATCCTATATGTAATAAATTATTTTTTTCGAGAACGAATAATAAATTTTGTTGTTCTTTTATTTCTTCTTGTTTTCTTACCTTTAGTTTGTATACCCCATGGAGTCACTGGATGTTTTCCAAAATTTCTACCTTCACCTCCTCCATGTGGATGATCAATAGGATTCATAGCAGTTCCACGTACAGTAGGTCTAATTCCTCTCCAACGAGAAGCTCCTGCTTTTCCTAAAACTTGTAACATATGCTCTGTATTTCCTACTTCACCAATAGTAGCTCTACAATATGACAATATTTTTCTCATTTCTCCAGAACGCATACGTACACTAACATAATCATGTTCTTTAGAAATAATTTGTAAATAACTTCCAGCAGAACGAGCTAATTGTCCTCCTTTTCCAGGTTTTAATTCAACATTATGAATAAATGAACCTACAGGAATTTTATTTAATGGTAAAGAATTTCCTATTTTAATACTTACGTTTTTTCCAGAACATATTTTAGATCCAACTTTAAGACCTTTGGGAGCTAAAATATAACTATATGTTCCATCTCTATATAAAATTAAAGCAATATTTGAAGAACGATTAGGATCATATTCTAAACGAATTACAACAGCAAAAATATTATCTTTTGTTCTTTTAAAATCTATGATTCGATATGATCTTTTATGTCTTCCTCCAATATGTCTAGTAGTAATTCTACCTTTATTATTCCTTCCACCACTTTTATTATTTTTTTTTAATAAATTTGAAAAAGGTTTACCTTTATATAAATTAGGATCTACTACTTTTATTACATGACGACGGCCAGGAGAAGTTGGTTTACATTTAATAATTGTCATTAATTTATTCTCTAATTTATTCTGAATTATTCAAGAAATCTAAATTTTGATCAGATTTTAAAAAAACATATGCTTTTTTCCAATTTTTTTTAAAAAATATATTTTTTCCTTTATTTTTTTTTTTACCTTTAACATTTAAGAGATTGACTTTTTTTACTTTTAATTGAAACATATTTATGACAGATATTTTAATTTCTTTTTTTGTAGCATTTTTATTGACTTTTAATACTAATACATTATTTTCTTTAGATTGATTAGATTTTTCCGAAACATATATAGATTGAATAGTCTGAAATAAAAAATTTTTCTTTAACATGAAAGAATTTCCTCTAATTTTTTTAACGCTTTTAATGTTATTAAAATTTTTCTATAATTTAATAAAATTAAAGGATTTATAGAATTTACACTTACAGCTGTAATTTTATATAAATTTCTAGATGCTAAAAATATATTTTTATCAATTTCTTTTTTTATAATCATTACATGTTTTATGCAAATTGTATTTAATTTTTTTAATAATACTTTTGTACGAGGAAATTTAATTTCAAATGTCTTAAATACAATAATACAATTCTCTCTAATTAATTTAGATAATATACATTTTAATGCTCCACGATACATTTTTTTATTAATTTTTTTAAAATAATCTTTAGGTTTAGCAGCAAATGTAACACCTCCAGAACGCCATAGAGGACTTCTTAAAGATCCTGCACGAGCTCTTCCTGTACCTTTTTGACGCCAAGGTTTTTTTCCAGATCCAGAAACTTCTGCTCGACTTTTTTGAGATTTAGTACCCTGTCTTTGAGAATAATAATATGATTTTAAAACTTGATTTACTAATAATTCATTAAAATCACAGTTAAATATATTAGATGATATTTTTATTGTTTCTTGAGTATCTTTTAAGGTTAATTCCATGATTTTACTCCTTTAATGTTTTTTATAGAAGGTTTAATAATTAAATCTCCACCTAACATGCCAGGAACCGAACCTTTAATTAAAATATAATTTTTATTCTTATTTATTTCAATTACTGATAAACTTTGTATAGTCACCTTTTTATTTCCCAAATGACCTGACATTTTTTTACCTTTAAAAACACGTCCTGGAGTTTGATTTTGTCCAATCGATCCAGGTGCTCTATGCGATAAAGAATTTCCATGTGAAGCGTCTTGAGAAGAAAAATTCCAACGTTTAATAGTTCCAGCAAAACCTTTTCCTTTAGATATTCCTGTAACATCCACTTTTTTAATATCTTTAAAAAAATCTACATAAAAATTTTGCCCTATAAAAAAATTACTTTTATTTAATACTTTAAATTCCCATAATCCACGACCTGGTTTCACATCATTTTTTTTAAAATGTCCCAATTTTGGTTTATTTAAATCTTTATTTTTTTTTTCTCCAGTAGTTAATTGTACTGTAAAAAATTTTTTTAAATATTGATTTTTAATTTGTGTGATTCTATTTTCAACTATTTCAATAACAGTTATCGGAATTGAACTTCCTTCTTTATTAAAAATTCTTGTCATTCCAATTTTTTTACCTACTAATCCAAGCACGATTTTTTATTAACTCCTTTAAAATAAATTATTAATCTAAACTTATCTGAACATCTACTCCTGCTGCAAGATCTAGTCTCATTAATGCATCTACAGTTTTTTCTGTTGGTTCTACAATATCTATTAATCTTTTATGAGTACGAATTTCATATTGATCACGTGCATCTTTATCTACATGAGGAGAAATTAAAACTGTAAACTTTTCTTTTTTTGTAGGTAAGGGTATCGGACCATTTACCTGAGCTCCAGTGCGTTTTGCAGTTTCTACAATTTCTGCAGTTGAATGATCTATTAATTTATGATCAAATGCTTTTAAACGTATTCTAATTCTTTGGTTCTGCATAAGGTCAGAACTCCATTTATAATTATAATAAAAACTAAAAATTTCTTTCTACAAAATATAGAAAGTATCTTAGAGATAAGTAACTTTATATTAAAAACATTAAATATTTTTAAAAAAATAATTAAATTTTAATAATTTATGTATAAATAATATTATAAAACAAATTTTTTTACAAATTAATACTTTATTATTGTTTATACTATATTAATATTAATTTTAAAATATAAAATTACTGTAAAAAAATCAAGAAAAGAAACATTTCTTTTCTTGATTAAAAGTTATATTTGAAAACTTAATATATTATAACTTATACTTTAACTAATAACTTTAGATACTACTCCTGCACCTACAGTTCTTCCACCTTCTCTAATAGCAAAACGTAATCCATCTTCCATAGCTACAGGATGTATTAAAGTTACTGTAATTTTTATATTATCTCCAGGCATTACCATTTCAATATCTTTTGGTAATTCAACTAAACCAGTGACATCTGTAGTTCTAAAATAAAATTGAGGTCGGTATCCTTTAAAAAATGGAGTATGTCTACCACCTTCTTCTTTAGATAAAACATATACTTCAGATTCAAATTTTATATGAGGCAAAATACTTCCTGGTTTAGATAAAACCTGACCTCTTTCAATGTCTTCTCTTTTTGTACCTCTTAAAAGTACACCAATATTTTCACCTGCACGCCCTTCATCTAATAATTTTCGAAACATTTCTACACCAGTACAAATAGTTTTTGTAGTAGGTTTAATTCCTACAATTTCTACTTCTTCACCTACTTTTATAATTCCTCTTTCTACTCTTCCAGTTACTACTGTTCCTCTTCCAGAGATAGAAAAAACATCTTCAATAGGTAATAAAAATGGTTCATCTATTGCTCTTTTTGGTTCTGGTATATAAGAATCTAATAAATTTGCTAAATCAATAATTTTAGATTCCCATTTCGTATCTCCTTCTAATGCTTTTAACGCTGAACCTCGAACAATTGGAGTATCATCTCCTGGAAATTCATACTGTGTTAATAAATCTCTTACTTCCATTTCTACTAATTCTAATAATTCATCATCATCTACCATGTCACATTTATTTAAAAAAACAACGATATATGGAACTCCTACTTGTCTACCTAATAAAATATGTTCTCTAGTTTGCGGCATCGGACCATCAGTAGCAGCAACTACTAATATTGCTCCATCCATCTGCGCTGCTCCAGTAATCATATTTTTTATATAATCCGCATGTCCAGGACAATCTACATGAGCATAATGCCTATTTTTAGTATCATATTCTACATGAGAAGTATTTATTGTAATACCTCTAGCTTTTTCTTCTGGAGCGTTATCAATTTGATCAAAAGCACGAGCTGAACCACCATATTTTTTAGATAAAACAGTAGTAATTGCAGCAGTTAAAGTAGTTTTTCCATGATCAACATGACCAATTGTTCCAACGTTAATATGAACTTTAGAGCGTTCAAATTTTTCTTTTGACATAATTTTACCTTATAAAAAATTAAAATTTATTCATTTTAATGATATATTATTTATTCTTTGTTTCAATAATCTTCTTTGAAATATTAGATGGAGCTTCAATATATTTTAAAAATTCCATGGAATATGAAGCTCTACCTTGAGTCTGTGAACGTAAATCAGTAGCATATCCAAACATTTCAGACAAAGGTACTAAAGATTTAATAATTTTTCTTAAATCTTGGTCTAGCATACTTTCAATTATTCCACGACGTCGATTTAAATCACCAATGACATCCCCCATATAAATTTCTGGTGTTTCTACTTCAACAGACATAATTGGTTCTAACAAAATTGGTTGAGCTTTTTTAAATGCATTTTTAAATGCCATAGAAGCAGCTAATTTAAATGCAATTTCAGAAGAATCCACATCATGATAAGAACCATCATGTAATATAATTCCAATATCAACAACAGGATATCCAGCTAAAGGTCCAAATTTTAATTGTTCTTGAATACCTTTATTTACTGCAGAAATATATTCTCCAGGAATAATTCCTCCTTTAATTTTATTAATAAATTGATAACCTTCTTTACCAGGCTTTAATGGAAAAATATCTATTACTACATGTCCATATTGACCTCTTCCTCCAGATTGCTTGATATATTTTCCTTCAATATTTTTTACTTCTATTCCAATCGTTTCTCTATATGCTACTTGTGGTTTTCCTATGTTCGCATCAACACTAAATTCTCTTTTCATGCGATCAATAATAATTTCTAAATGCAATTCACCCATACCAGAAACAATTGTTTGATTCGACTCTATATCTGTAGATACTTTAAAAGATGGATCTTCTTTAGCTAATCTATTTAACGCAATACCCATTTTTTCTTGATCAACTTTAGTTTTAGGTTCAACAGCAATTGAAATTACAGGTTCTGGAAATTCCATTTTTTCTAAAATCACAGGATGCTCTGGATGACATAAAGTATCTCCAGTACTAACATCTTTTAGACCAATAGCTGCTGCTATATCTCCAGAATACACTTTTTTAATTTCTTCTCTTTTATTTGCATGCATTTGAACTATTCTACCTACACGTTCACGTTTATTTTTTATAGAATTTAAAATAGTATCACCAGAAGAAATCATTCCTGAATATACTCTAAAAAAAGTTAAATTTCCTACATAAGGATCTGTGGAAATTTTAAAAGCTAAAGCTGAAAACGAGTCTTTGTCTTGATCTTTTTGAAGATTTTTATTAGTATTATTATTAGAATTTTTTTTATTTTTTATATTACTTACATCTATAGGAGACGGCAAATAATCGATAACCGCATCTAACAAAGCTTGTACACCTTTATTTTTAAATGCTGATCCGCAAGTGACTAAAACAATTTCATTATTCAAGGATTTTTTTCTTAAAACGTTTTTAATTTCTTGTTCAGAAAACTTTTCTTCATTAAAATATTTTTCCATCAAATATTCATTTGAATCAGCAACTAATTCAATAATTTTTTGATTCCAATATATAGATTCTTCTAATAATTCTTGAGGAATATCTTTATAAATAAAACTAACACCTTGATCTTTATCTTTCCAATAAATTGCTTGCATCTTAATTAAATCTATAATTCCGATAAAATTATCTTCTGAACCTATAGATAATTGTATAGGAACAGGATTTCCACCTAAACGTTTTTTAATTTGTTTTACAACTTCTAAAAAATTAGCACCTAACCGATCCATTTTATTTATAAACGCTAATCTCGGAACATTATATTTATTAGCTTGTCTCCAAACCGTCTCAGATTGTGGTTGAACACCACCTACAGCACAATAAACCATAATGACTCCATCTAAAACTCGCATAGATCTTTCTACTTCAATTGTAAAATCTACATGTCCTGGAGTATCAATTATATTAATTCGATGCGATGAATATTGTTTTGCCATACCTGACCAAAATGCTGTAGTAGCTGCTGAAGTAATAGTTATACCTCTTTCTTGTTCTTGTTCCATCCAATCCATAGTAGCAGCTCCATCATGTACTTCTCCAATTTTATGATTTACACCTGTATAAAACAAAATTCTTTCGGTAGTAGTAGTTTTACCTGCATCAATATGAGCACTAATTCCAATATTTCTATAATTTATAATAGGTGTTAGACGAGCCATTTTATTGCCTTTAATTTAAAATTAAACTTACCATCTATAATGCGCAAAAGCTTTATTTGCTTCTGCTGTTTTATGCATATCTTCTTTTTTTTTTACAGCGTTTCCTTTATTAGAAATAGCATCTAATAATTCATTTAATAATCTAAGAGACATAGATTTATCAGTTCTTTTTCTAGCAGATTCAATTATCCATCTCATAGCTAAAGCATTTCTTCTAATTGGTCTTACTTCAATAGGTACTTGATATGTAGACCCACCTACTCTTCTAGATTTAACTTCCACAACAGGACGAACTTGTTCTAATGCATTTTCAAATGCATCTAGTGGTTTTTTTCCAATTTTTTTAGATAACATTTTTAAAGCACTATAAATAATTACTTCAGCAATAGATTTTTTTCCGTCTACCATTAATATATTAATAAACTTACTCAATAATTCAGAAGAAAATTTTGGATCTGGTAAAATTTTTCTAGCACCAATCACTTTACGACGAGGCATATACTTTCCTTTTATATAAATATATCTCACAAAATAATTAATAAAAAATTAATTTTTTTTCTTTTTGACTCCATATTTAGATCGTGCGTTTTTACGATCTTTTACACCAGCACAATCTAAAGCACCTCTAACAATATGATATCTTACTCCAGGAAGATCTTTAACTCGACCACCTCGAATTAAAATTACAGAATGTTCTTGTAAGTTATGACCTTCTCCACCTATATAAGCTGTAACTTCTAATCCATTTGTTAGTCGCACTCGACACACTTTTCTTAAAGCAGAATTTGGTTTTTTTGGAGTAGTCGTATAAACTCTTAAACACACACCTCTTTTTTGAGGACATTTAGATAAAGCAGGAACATTACTTTTAAATTTTTTCTTTAATCTAGGTTTACGTACTAATTGATTAATTGTAGTCATAATAAAATCCTAATATTTCAATTATTTAATAGTTTTTTATTAAATATAATAAATTATTTACCAAATAATTTGTTGTTTATGTATTTCAGTTAAATGAACAAAACCTATATAATTTATCGGAATAAAAAAATCTGATATTTGAGAATGTAAAATACCTCTAGCTTTTAAATCATTTATTAAAACATAACTATTTTTAAAATTAAAATCTTTTTTTTGTAAAAAACAATTATTTTTTAAAGCTAATAGAACACCATCTTGTAATAAGATTACAGCGTCTCTTTTTGTAACTATTGTAGAAAATAATAAAAAATCACTTTTAAAAGGAGAATTAATAAACGTATGTAACATTTTTTTCCTAAAAATTTATAATATGATCAAAAGTGCATAATTTATTTTTAAAATTAAAATCATTTAAAATTTTTATTTTTAAAAAAAAATTTTTTGTCCCTAATAAACCTCTACTTTTTAAAGTAGAAATATTACAATAAAATTTTTTAATTCCTAAAATATTTAATATTTGAAATCTTTTAGTATAATTTAATAAACCAATATTTTCTGCATATTGTTTTTTTATACAATTTAAAATACCATCTCCAATAAAAAACACTCCAATTTTATTTGTATATCCAGTTAAAGAAATTAAAAAATCTAATCCTTCTTGACTGAAACTGTTTCCATAAGGAGAATAAGAAAAAATAAATCCTATATTTTTCATATACATTATTCTTAAAATTTATAAATTTTATTAAAACTGTATAACTCTATCAGAATTTTTTATATCTCTAGATAAATTTTCTAAACTAGAAATTTTAAAAAAAATATCTAAATTTCCTTCTAAAATTTTTTGATTACATGTTTCTTTTATACCAATAATACCACGTCTTAACGCTGCGCTAAAACAAACATTTAATCTTACTTGATTTTTTAAACTAAACATGCTCCATTTTTTTCTCATATCAAATTCATTTTTTGCAGGTGATAAAAATTTATTAGCATTTAATACACCATCACAATAAAAAAAAATATTTTTTAAAATATGTTTATTTTTAGATATTAATGCTTTAGCAAAAAATAAAGCACTGATGGAGTTTTCTGTTCCATATGCAGGACCTTTAACTATTAATGTATAAATCAAAAATACTTCTCCTAAAAAAAATTATTTTTTAAAATTTAACATATATTCATAATTATTTTTTTATGTTTTTTTAAATATGTACAATACATTTAAAATCTCATTTTAAAAAAAAAAAAAAAAAATAAAATATTTTTTTAAAATTATTTTGTTAAAAATATTAAAATATAAAATTTACTTAAATTTTTTTATAAAGTAAAATAACTTTATTTTCTAAAAAAATAATATTAAACTTATAAAATTATTTATTTATCAAGATTATTTAATTAATTGTGATATATATAATAATATTTAACTAATTTATATTGGTATTATGTTATGTATATTGATAAGTACTTTAATTAAAATAATAAGACAAATCATAAATAATTTATTTAATCATGTTTATAAATATATATTTTTTCAAATAAGTAATATAATTTAATTTTTTAAATATAAAAATACTATTTCTATATTTTTTAATTTTTAATCTATAGAAATTTTTATTAAAAAATAATTTTAATTTTAAATAATTTTATATAATTCAAATAATATTTTCGTAAAAAAATTTAATACTTTTTTATTTATTGTATTTTTTATTTTTTAAGTAGAATGATTTTTCTGTCAATCAACAAATTTTTTTAAAAAATTTATATAAAGAAATAACGTATCAAAAAGTTTTATTGCTAAATTATTTTTTTAATATATCTGGTATTTTTTTACAATAATTTATGTATTACTTATATCTTATAAAATTTATTAGAACTATTTATGTAATATCATTATATTTAATTTATATAATTATATTTTTCTTATTAAAAAAATTAATATTATTAATGCAATTTCGATATCAAAATAAAAATTACTTAATAAATTAACCATAATATTTAAGTGTTAAAATATAATTTTATATATCTACCTAATTTCATATTTTAGATCAAATTAACTTAATTTTTTTCATTCTTTAATATTTTATAAAAATATTTATATTAAACTTTAAAAATTTAGTCACATAATTAGAATTTTTATAAAAATTATATAATTAGAATATAATTTTATATTTATCTTTTAAAATTTTTTAATTTTAAAAAATAAACATATTTTTTTCAAAATTATCTACTATAATATTTTTATTTATTTATAATAATAACTATTTTTTTTTTTTTTTTTTTTTTTTTTTTTTATTTATTTTTTTTTTTTTTTTATTTTTATTTTTTTTTTTTTTTTTTTTTTTTTTTTTTTTTTTTGATTATTAAGTTTTTTCAAATTTAATTTATAGCATGATTATCAATCTTTTATATTTTTTACATAACATACTATCTTTAAAAATTATTAATTTTACTTTTAAATTTTGAAAAATAGGAATTATCTAAATATCTTATTATAAATTTTTAAATTATAAAAATAATAATATTACAAATATTTTTTATCATATCTAATATATTATATTTAATTGTATATGTTATATTTATAATTTTTTATTGTATTTTTTAAAAAAAAATAATAAAAAAAAATATAAAAAATTATTGGAAATAAAATAAATCTTAAAAATTAACTATAATATATTTTTAAAAATAGCATGAATGTCTTAAAAATTAATTTTTTTTTAAAAAACCTAAATTTTTATAAACTCGATTCAAAGTTTTTTTTGCTATAATAGAAGCTTTTTTTGCTCCTTCATGTGCAATATTTAATAAATATGATTTATCATGTCTATAAATAAAAAATTTTTTTTGAATTTTACTCAGATGTTTATTTATAATATTAAAAACTTCTTTTTTTAATTCTAAGTATGATTTTCCTAAAAAAAAATCTTCTATTTCAAATATAGATTGTCCACTTAAAGTAGATAAAATAATTAATAAATTAGATAAACCTGGTTTATGTACAGTATCATATAATATTTTTGGAGGATTATCTGAATCTGTTATAGAAGATTTAATTTTATTGAATATTTCATTTAAATTTTCTAATAAATAAATTACATTTTTTTGATTTAAATCAGATTTAGACATTTTTTTATTAGGTTCTAATAAAGACATAATTTTTGAACCAAACTTAAACATTAAAAGTTCTGGTAATTTAAAAACATTTCCATAATAAGTATTGAAACGTATAGCTAAATTTCGCGTTAATTCGATATGTTGTTTTTGATCTTGACCTACATGTACTTTATCTGTTTGATATAATAAAATATCTGCTGCCATTAATGTAGGATAATTTAATAAACCAGTATTAATTTTTTTTTTTATTTCATGTACTTTGCTTTTAAATTGAGTCATTCTAATAAGTTCTTGATAATATGTTTGACAATTTAATATCCAATTTAATTCTGCATGTTCATGAACTAAAGATTGTATAAAAACAATACTTTTTTTAGGATTTACTCCACATGCTAAATATAAAGCTAAAGTATCTAGAATAGATTTTTTATATGAAAAATTTTTTTTTTTAATAGAAGTTAATGAATGTAAATCTGCTATACAAAAAATACATTTATACTTATCTTGCATTTTTTTCCAATGTTTTAAAACACTAATATAATTTCCTATAGTTAAATTCCCTGAAGGTTGAATTGCGCTAAACACTGTTATTTTTTTTTTTTTCATTAGTTTTAATATACTCAATTATCATTTTTAAACTATCGAAATATTTTTAAAATTCTTAATTTCATTTTTAATTTTTTTTATAATCGATTTAGAATTTATATTATTAAATATATATGATCCTATAACTAAAATATTTACTCCAGATCTTAATAAAGGCTGAATATGACAAAATTTTACTCCACCATCAACAGAAATATATATTTTTTTTTCTATTGAATTTATTTTTTTTTTAACTTCAAAAATTTTTTTAAAAGTGTTTAAAATAAATTTTTGTGCAGGAAAACCAGGATTTACAGACATCAATAAAATTAAATCTAATTTATCTATAACATTATCTATAATATTAACAGATAAAGATGGATTAATAGCTAATCCTACTTTACAACCATTTTCTTTAATAATATCTAAAGTTCTATCTAAATGATATGTAGATTCAGGATGAATAGTAATAGACGTTGCACCTGCTTTAGCAAATAATGGAATTAAATTATCTACTGGTTTAGCCATTATATGTACATCAATAGGTGCTAAAATTGGATATCTTCTTATAGATTCTAAAACTATTGGTCCAAAAGTTAAATTTGGTACATAGTGATTATCCATAGCATCAAAATGAATAATATCTGCACCTGCTTTTAAAACATTTTGTATTTCTTTTCCTAATGTAGAAAAATTTGCTGATAAAATAGAAGGTGATATAAATATTTTATTCATAATTTTAAATAACCATATTCATAAATGTTATAAACATTTAATAATTAAAATAAATATTTTAATGTTTTTTTATTAATGTTTTTTTAATAGCAGATAAAATAATTTTTGGACTAATATTATTATAAATTTTAACTATACCAATGTTAGATGGTAAAACTAATCTAATTTTACCTAAAATATTTTTTTTATCTTTCTTCATATATAAAATATAACTTGATAAAGGAATATTTTTTGGAGGCATTACAGGTAAATTAAAACATTTTAATAATAAAATAATTCTTTGATACACATCTTTTTTTAAAATACCTATTATTTTTGAAGTTTCTAATGCAAGTACAATACCTATAGAAACAGCTTCTCCATGCAATAAATTTTTGTAATTCATATGCGATTCAATAGCATGACCATAAGTATGTCCTAAATTTAATAACGCCCGACAATTTTTTTCTTTTTCATCTAATAAAACAATTTTTGTTTTCAATTCACAACACCTCTGCACACAATATGATAAAGTATTTTTATCTAAATTTTTTAATTTATGAACATTATTTTCAATCCAGCAAAAAAATTTTTTATCAAAAATAATCGCATATTTAATTACTTCTGCAAATCCAGATAAAAATTCTTTTTGTGGTAAACTAGATAAAAAAAATAAATCAATAATAACATACTTTGGTTGCCAAAAAGATCCAATCATATTTTTTCCTAAATTATGATTTACTCCTGTTTTACCACCAACTGAAGCATCTACTTGAGATAATAAAGTTGTAGGAATTTGAATAAATTCAATACCTCTTTGATAAATAGATGCTATAAAACCTGTTAAATCTCCTATTACACCTCCCCCAAATGCTATTAAAATAGAATCTCTACCATAATCTTTAATTAAAAGTTTTGTAATAATATCATTAACTTGAGCTAAAGATTTATAACTTTCTCCATCAGATATAGATATAATATCAATAAAGATATTATTTTTTTTTAAATATTTATGAAAATAATTTTTCCATAAATTAAGTAATGTATTGTTAGTAATTACAATATATTTTTTTTTTTCTTTAAAATATTTTAATATATAATCTTTATTAAACAATTTATAACCGATGATAATTGGATAACTTTTTTCTTTTAAATTAACTATAAATTTTTTTAACATATTTTTTTCTCATCTATAAGTATTTATATTTGCAAATCTAATGATTGAATTATATTTTGCACTATTTTACGAGGACTATAATCATCAGCATTAATAATTATATCAGAGATACTTTTATAAAAATGATTACGTTCTTTTTCTAAATTTTCTAAAGTAGATCGCACAGAATCTGAAGTTTGCAATAATGGTCTTTTATTATTTTTTCTAGTTCTAATTAATTGTTTTTCTATAGTAATATTTAAATAAATTACTATTCCATGAGAAGATAAATATTTTCTATTTTTACTAGAAATTACAGAACCTCCTCCAGTAGCTAAAACAATTCCTTTTTTTTTAGTTAATTCATAAATAATACGCGATTCTCTTTTTCTAAAACCTATTTCTCCTTCTATATCAAAAACCCAATTTATATCTACTCCAGTACGTTTTTCAATTTCTTGATCTGAATCATAAAATTTCATTTTAAGTTGATTCGCTAAATACCTTCCAATTGTACTTTTTCCTGCACCCATAGGTCCTATTAAAAATAAATTATCTTTTTTTTTCATATTCATTGATCTATAAAAATTAATAAGTGAATAATATTATAAATTTTATTATTCTAAAATGTAAAAATGAATTTAAAAATAAATAACATTTAAAAAATAAATTTATATACAAAATCTAATATTTTTAAATTTATATTTATTTATATATTTTAAATTTTATTTTAAATAATAAAAATATATTAATTTGAATTTCTATATAAAACTCTTGACGTTTTTTTTTTTTAAACTAAACTATATAAAATAGATATATTAATAAAAAAATAAAGGTGAGATGTCCGAGAGGATTAAGGAGCACGCCTGGAAAGCGTGTATACAAGAAATTGTATCAAGGGTTCGAATCCCTTTCTCACCAAAAATTTTTGGTATATTTAAATATTAAATTTAAAACTTAAAAATTTATAACATAAATATTTCTAAATAAATTTAAGTAATATTATATAAAATTTTTTCATAATCGAAAGAAATTATTTTTATTTACTTAATATATCGTTTAAATAAATAATATATTAGTATAAATTTTACATATCATTCATCAGATAAAAAACATATCATTTAAAATTATCTATATCTAAATCTCATATTTTAAAAATATTTATTAGATTTAAAAATATTTAATTCTTAAAATAAAAAGAATTTATTTAAATATATAAAACAATATCAATTAAAAAAATTATAGAAAATTTTATTGTAAATATATAAAAAATTCAGAAATAAGTTATAAAATATCTGAAAAATTTTTTCTATAATATAAATTATTTTATATTAAAAACTTTTTATATAAAAATGATAGATATATTTTATATAATATAATCTATACCTATCCAAATCAAAATATATTCATAATAAGATATTAAAATAAATAAATTATTAAATTTTATTAAATTTAAAAATTGATATCATTTGTAATTAAATTATTCTAATTTTTTTCTATATTTCAATATATCTCTTTGATATCTATATAAAAATAGAAATCATAAAATTAATACAAATAATTATATTTCTATTATTTATTCTGTACTTTAATTAATAATTTTTTCTTTAAAAATTTAAAAATATCTGGAATAAAATATAAATAAAATTTTTCATAAAAAATTTTTTTTAAAAAATATTATAAATTTTTCTATAAAAATAAAATTATTTTTAATAAAAATTGTCTAAGATCGTATTATAAATAGATATTACTAAATAATATTTTTTCTATTTTAAATACATATAAAATTTTTATTTATTCCTAAAAAAATATTTAACTTATTTTATAAATATTATATTCAGTATTATTTCAAATAAATCTCATTATTTTGAATAAAGAATATATTTTTTTATCCAAAATAATTTTTATAATGAAAAATTTATGCTAAAGAATTATATAAAATATATAATTAAATATTTTTTTGAATATTCTTCATTCTATGAAAATTTATAATATTTATTCCTAAAAAATATTTATTTCTTAAAACATAAAAAATTGTTTTTTGTAAAAAATTTTTATCAAAAGAATTTTAAATACTATTATTAAATTTTTTAAAATATCTTATTTTTTTTCATATAAAATAAAATTTTATTTTCTAATGTCTAGAAAAAATATCTGTATCTTTAGAAATATTAAATACTATAAAAATAACTACTATAATTGTTGAGTTTCAATATATTTAATTTTTTTTTAAAAATTTCTTTATGAAGTTTTTATAAAAATTTAAATAATTCTAAAAAACTCAATACAAAAATTTTAAGAATTCTTTTTTAATAAATTTAATTTTATTGTATATAAATATTAAATATATTTATTTTCTAAA
The DNA here is from genome assembly GCF_964058985.1 of Buchnera aphidicola (Chaitophorus sp. 3695). NCBI lineage: Bacteria > Pseudomonadati > Pseudomonadota > Gammaproteobacteria > Enterobacterales > Erwiniaceae > Buchnera > Buchnera aphidicola. Next base: position 426,140 of record NZ_OZ060379.1, read on the forward strand.
GTATTTACTCTGTAATCATTAAATTTATATAAATATTTTTAGATCTAACTTTTAAAAAATTTAAAAAAATATATAAAAAAAAAAAAAATGAAAAACTCTTTTCATATATTTTCTCATAAAAATTTTATTTATGTATAAATACATCTTTTTATATTTTAAAATATCTATCTTTGTAAAATTATTTAATTTTTAAAAAATTTATATGTTTATATTTAGAAATAATTGTCTTTAATCTAAACAAACTTGTAGAAAAATAAACTATAGAATTATCATAATCATATGCTAAAGAAGAATAATTTTCATTTTTAAATTTTTCTAATAATTTTATATTATCTGAATGAATCCATCGAATATGAGATATATTAGTACTTTTATAACATGCTAAAACTTTATATTCTATTTTTAATCTATCTAATATCACATCAAATTGTAAATTTCCTATTACTCCTAATATTAAAGAAGTATTTACCATAGGTCTAAATATATGTACTACACCTTCTTCTGAAAGTTGCTTTAATCCACGCAATAATGTTTTTTGTTTAAATGAATCTTTTAAAAAGATACATTTAAAAAAATCTGGTGCAAACTTTGGAATTTCAGAAAATTGAATATTTTCTCCTTCTGTAAAAGTATCTCCAATTTTAATATTCCCTTTACTATATATTCCAATTATATCTCCAGGATAAGCTTGATTTATAATAAATCTTTCTCCTGCAACAAAATTCATAGCATTATTTATAATGCTAAATTTTTTTGTTTGTACATGAAAAATTTTCATACCTTTAATATATTTTCCAGATACTATACGTATAAAAGCTACTCTATCATGATGTTTTAAATTCATATTAGCTTGAATTTTAAAAACAAAACCTGAAAAATTTTTTTCTGTTGAATAAATTTTCCTAAATTTACTAATTCTATATTTTGGATGAGGACCCCATTTAATTAATCCATCTAAAACATCATTTAATCCAAAATTATTTAACGCGCTTCCAAAAAATATTGGTGTTTCTAATCCTTGTAAAAATTTTTTTTGGTTAAATTTATGATAATACGATTTAATTAAATCTAAATCTTCTAATAAAGTAGATATTTCAGTTTTACTTAAGTATTTTTTTAAACTAAAAGAATCTATAATTGAAATAGACTTAATTGAAGTAAAATGACCTGTTTTAAAATCTTTAAAATATAAAAACACTTGACGATTATAAAAATTAAAAATTCCTTTAAAATTTTTTCCACTACCAATAGGCCAAGTCATAGGTATACAAAAAATTTTTAATTTATCTTCAATATCATCTAAAATTTTTATAAATTCATATGTATTTCTATCTAATTTATTAATAAAAGTAATAATGGGAATTTTTTTTAAACGAGCTACTTTAATTAATTTTTTTGTTCTTTTTTCTACACTTTTAGAAGCATCAATAATCATTAAACATGAATCTACTGCTGTAAGCACTCTATATGTATCTTCAGAAAAATCTTCATGTCCAGGGGTATCTAATAAATTTAAATAATGTTTTAAATAAGAAAACTGAATTACTGAAGTAGTAACTGAAATTCCTCTTTTTTTTTCAATTTCCATCCAATCTGATTTAGCATACTTTTTAGATTTTTTGGATTTAATAGTACCAGCTTGATGAATCACTTTACTTAATAATAAAAATTTTTCTGTAACAGTAGTTTTTCCTGAATCTGGATGAGAAATAATAGCAAAAGTTCGTCTTTTTTTAATTTTTGAAAAATTATTTTTATTTAATATTGTATTTTTATTCATTAATTAAATATTTTCTCTTATAAATTTATTAATATTTCTCTAAAAATCATAAATTATATAAATAAAATTTCATATATTGTATTTTATTTTACAATATTTTAAAAAGTTATTATGTAAAATTTAATTTTTTAGAAAAATTAAGTAAAAATTTTATTTAAAAAATATGCTAAGCTAAGATTATTTATCTCAAAAAATATATATATGAAAAAAAAAATTTATATAGCATATACAGGTGGAACTATTGGAATGAAAAAATCTAAAAAAGGATATATTCCAATTCCAGGTTTTTTACAAAAACAAATAAAAAATATGCCAGAATTTTATAAAACAGAAATTCCTATATTTATTATTAATGAATATCGACCTTTGATAGATTCATCTAATATGACACCTAAAAATTGGAAAAAAATTGCATATGATATTCAAAAAAAATATAAAAAATATGATGGATTTATTATTTTACATGGCACAGATACTATGTCTTATACTGCATCAGCTTTGTCTTTTATTTTAGAAAATTTAAATAAACCAATAATAATTACAGGATCTCAAATTCCTCTTTCTGAAGTAAGATCAGATGGTCGTCAAAATTTAATTAACGCTCTATTTATTGCAGCACATTATCCTATTAATGAAGTAACATTACTTTTTCATAATAAATTATATAGAGGTAATAGAACTACAAAAATGCATGCAAATGGATTAAATGCATTTTCTTCACCTAATTTACATCCTTTATTAGAAATTGGAATAGATATTAAATATATCAAAAGAAAATTACCAAAAAAAATTAAAAAAAATTTAATTGTTCATAATATTTCCTCTCAACCAATTAACGTACTTACAATATATCCAGGAATTTCGAATAAAATTATTAAAAATTGTCTTTTAAAACCGACTAAAGGTTTAATTTTATATACATATGGTACAGGTAATGCTCCTCAAAATAAAAAATTTTTAATGCAGTTACATAAAGCAGCACAAAAAAAAATTATTATATTAAATCTTACTCAATGTTTTTCAGGAAGAGTTAATATGAATAACTATTTCACTGGAAAAACTCTTTTTACTTCAGGAATTATTAGCGGAAAAGATTTAACTCTTGAAGCTGCAATTACAAAACTACATTTTTTATTCAGTCAAAAATTTTCTTTTAATTTAATTAAAACAAAAATCCAAAAAAATTTAAGAGGAGAAATCACAGATTCTAGTTAAATTATTTTATATTATCTCAAATAATATATTTATAACTTTATTTTATTTATATATATAATTAATAATAAGAATACAAACTTGGTTTGTGATTAGTAACATCACATACCGCAGTAAGATCAGGAAATCTTTCAAGTAAACGCTTTTCAATCATATTTTTTAAAGTAGAATCGACCATAGAGCAACCGTTACAACCACCTTGAAACTGAATTATAACTTCTTTTTTTTTATTTACTTTAATTAAAATTATTTTTCCACCATGTGAATATAAAAGCGGGTTTATATTAATTTCTATAAAATAATTAATTTTTTCTTCAAATGATGTAAAATTTTTTTGTATATTTTTTTTTATATAAGGAGATCTTAAAATTAATTCAAAATTTAAATTATTTTGAACTAATTTTATTTCAGAATCTTGTAAAAAAGCAAGATGAGATTTTTGAATATAAACATTAAATTTTTTATATTTAAATTTTTTATATTTATTATTTATATTTTTTTTATATAAATATTCTATATTACATTCCGCTTTTTCAGTACCGGGATTAGTTACAAAAATTTTTATATGTGTATGTTTATCTTTTTTAGATAATAATTTATGAATATATTTTTGCGCGTTTTTAGAAATTTTAATCATAATAATATAAACTTTTATTTATTAATAAACTTAATTTTATATTAAAAATTCAATTAAATATATATTTAATTACAATATATTAATTTTATATTTTTTAAAATAAATTATAATACATTAAAAAATAATAAAAAATAAGAAAAAAGATAATATGAATACAAAAAAAATAAATTTAATATTTATACATGGACTTGGATTTAATAAAAAAATATGGTTTTTTCTAAGAAAAAAATTAAAAAAAAAATTTAAAATATATATGATTAATCTCCCTACTCCAAATACAACAAAAAATTTCTATATAGAATTAAATAAATTTATTTATAAAAAAATATTAAAAATTCCATACAACTCTATATTAATTGGATGGTCATTAGGAGGTATACTAGCAACTTTATTAACTTTAAAAATTCCAGAAAAAATATTATCATTAGTTACTATTTCATCCTCTCCATGTTTTCTAAAAAAAAAATTTTGGCCGGGAATGCAATACTCTCAAATTAAAAAATTACAAAAAGAACTTATTTATAATTATAAAAATTCTATAAAAAACTTTATAAATTTACAAAAAAATAAAAATAATAAAAAAAATATTAAAATATTAAAAAAAAAAATCATATCTATAGCTAAACCTAATATTTTATCTATTAAATTTAATGTAAAAATGTTAATAAAAATTGATTTAAGAAAAATCATTCAAAAAATTAAAATTCCAATTTTAAGAATATATGGAGAATTTGATGCTATAGTTCCAAAAAAAATTTCATATTTATTAAATAATTTATTAAATGATAATAATTCTTATATTATAAAAAAATCTAATCATGCTCCTTTTATTTCTCATTTAGATAATTTTAATAATATACTTTTAAAATTTATTCAAAAAAATATATATTTAAAAAATTTTATCTTATGAGAAAACTTTCGTAAAATTAGATTTAAATATTAAACAATCTAATGATACGAAAGTTAAAATTTAAATTAAATTAAATGAATATTGTATATTTAAAAAGGAATTTCATCTTCAAAATCTATATTTGATTCATCTTCTAATAATAAATTTTTATTAGATTTTTTTTTAGAATGCTTATTATTTTTTGATAAAGAATTTTTCTTAAAAAAAGTTTTTTTATTATCTAATTGATCTGTACTAAATTTATTTTGTCTACTACCAAGCATTTGCATAGATCCATTAATATTTACAATAATTTCTGTTGTATATCTTTCTAAATTATTTTGATCTTTCCATTTTCTAGTTTGTAAAGATCCTTCAATATATACTTGTGATCCTTTTTTTAAATATTCTCCTGTAATTTCAGCTAATTTTCCAAATAAAACTACTTTATGCCATTCAGTTTTCTCTCGAATTTCACCTGTATTTTTATCTTTCCAATTCTCTGAAGTAGCTACATTAATATTTGCTACTGCTGATCCATTTGTCATATATCGAATGTCTGGATTTTGTCCAAGATATCCTATTAAAATAACTTTATTGATTCCACGACTTGCCATATTAATATATCTCCAATATAAAAAAACTATTTTAATAGTACTATATTTAAAAAATAAATACTTTATAATTAATTTAATTATTATACTAAAAAATTATTTTTAAAATAAATGAAAAAAAAACGTTTTTGTGTAGCTCCAATGTTTAATTATACAGATAAACATTGCAGATATTTTCATAGATTATTGATAAAAAATGCATTTTTATATACGGAAATGCTCACTACTCAGAATATTTTAAATAAAAAATTTAAACTAATTAAAAATAAAGATCCAGAAAAAAAAATTTCATTACAAATAATAGGAAACAAACCTCAAGATATAGCAAAATGTGCAAAAATAGCATATAAAAAAAAATATAATGAAATTAATTTAAATATTGGTTGTCCTTCTTTATCTATGACAAAAAATAATTTAGGAGTAATTTTAATGAAAAACACTAAAATTATCTTAAAATCTTTATATTTAATAAAAAAATCTGTTCCAATACCTGTAAGTATTAAAACAAGAACAGGATTTAACAATAACAATACATATAATTTTCTCAGTAATTTTATTCATGAAATTTCTAAAAATAAATTATGTAAAATTTTTATTATTCATGCAAGAAATGCTATTCTGAATAAATTTAATCCAAAAGAAAATCGTAATATTCCACCACTAAAATATAAATATGTATATCAATTAAAAAAAGATTTTCCTCATTTAACATTTATTATTAATGGTGGTATTAAGTCTGTTAACGAAATTAAAAATCATTTTAAAAAAGTTGATGGAGTAATGATTGGAAGAGAAGCATATAAAAATCCGTTAATTTTAAAAAAAATAGACCGAAAAATATTTTTTGAAAAAAACAAAAAGTTAACAATAAAAAAAATTCTACATTATATGTCTGAATATATTTATAAAGAAAGACAAAAAAATACACCTTTAAAAGCTATTACACGTCATATGTATGGAATTTTTTACGGAAAAAAAGGATCAAAAAAATGGAAATATTTTTTAAATAACTTAAATATTAAAACAAAAGAAAATATAAATTTTGAAAAAAAATTACATAAAATGTATTTATTATTAAATAATAATAAATAAAAATAAATTCTGGATAATTATTTATGTTCAAAAAAAAAATTAAAGATATATATTTAAAAAATGATTTTAAAAAAAATAAAATATTACCTCATTCAATAGAAGCTGAAAAATCTGTTTTAGGTGGATTAATGTTAAATAATAAAAAATGGAATAAAATCGAAAAAATTTTAACAGAAAAAGATTTTTTTAATTCATTACATAAAATAATTTTTAAAGAAATGAGAACATTAGTACATGCAAATAAACCTATAGATTTAATTACACTATCAGAATCTTTTAAAAATAAAAAAAAATTTAGAAATATTATAAATTTTTCTTATTTAGCTAAATTAACTAAAAATACTTTTAGTATTTCAAATATTTCTTTTTATTCTAACATTATTAAAGAGCATGCAATAATGAGAAAATTAATTAATATTTCTAAAAAAATTTATAATTTAGGATATTCTCCTAACGGAAAAAATAGTAACGATATTTTAAATTATATAGAATCTTATTTTCTAAAACTTTCAAAAAATAAAATTAATAATACAGGACCTAAAAACATTGAAGAAATTTTAAATATTACTATTTCAAATCTTGAAAAACTTATAAAAAACCCACATAAAAAAATAATAGGACTTGATACTGGATATAAAGATTTAAACCAAAAAACATTTGGATTACAAGCATCAGATTTAATTATTATTGCTTCTAGACCTTCTATGGGAAAAACTACATTTGCTATGAATTTATGTGAAAATGCTTCTATGTTATACAACAAACCAATTCTCATATTTAGTTTAGAAATGCCTAGTGAACAAATTATGATAAAAATATTATCTTCTTTATCTAGAGTAGATCAAACAAATATACGTACAGGAAATATAAATGATGAAGAATGGTCTAGAATTTCTAGTACCATAAATATTTTACTAAAAAAAAAAAACATATATATTGATGATTCTTCTTCTCTCACTCCAAATGAAATTCGAACTCGTGCTTATCAAATATATAAAGAAAATAATGGAATTAGCTTAATTATGATAGATTATTTACAATTAATGAGCGTTCCATCTTTTTCTGAAAATCGAACATTAGAAATAGCAGAAATTTCAAAAAAATTAAAAATATTAGCTAAAGAATTAAAAATACCCATTATTGCTCTTTCTCAACTTAATAGATCTTTAGAACAAAGATCTGATAAACGACCTATTAATTCTGATTTAAGAGAGTCTGGATCTATTGAACAAGATGCAGATCTAATAATGTTTATCTATCGAGATGAAATATATCATCAAGATACAAATTTAAAAGGTATTGCAGAAATTATTATTAGTAAACAAAGAAACGGACCTATAGGTACTATACGTTTAACATTTAATGGGCATTTCTCTAGATTTGATAACTATGCTGAAAATTTATATAATAATAAAAATGAAATTATGTATTAAATTAAAAAATATAGAAATACATGTTTAATAATTTTTTAATATATTAAAATGTTTATTTAAATTTATTTTTCTAAAAAAATTTATGTAATTTAATTTTGTACTTTAAACGTTTTTATTTAAATTGAGTATATTAAATGAATATTGTTAATTTTAAAAATCATTTTTTAATTTCTATGCCTAATTTATCAAACACATTTTTTGATCGCTCTGTAATATATATATATCAAGATGATTATTATGGAATTAATGGAGTAATAATTAATAAAAAAATAAAAAATTTAAAAATAGAAAATTTTTATAAAAAAATTAAAATTAATTTTTATTTAAAAAAAAAAAATAATATAAATAAATCAATTATATTAGGCGGACCTCTTGAAAATAACAAAGGATTAATTTTACACTCTTTAAAAAAAAATTTTTTATCTGATATATACGTTTCTTCATCTATTTCTATTACTTTATCCAAAGATATTCTAGAATCCTTAAAAGAAAAAGATCTACAAAACACATTAATTATTTTAGGACATTGTTCATGGAAAAAAAAACAATTAGAAAGAGAAATCTCAAATAACGATTGGTTAATATCTCCTTCTAATAAAAAAATTTTATTTCATACAAAAATAAAAAATAAATGGAAAAATTCTATAAAATTATTAGGAATAAAAAATATTAATCAACTTAACCTTACATATGGACAAATAATTTAAAAAATGATTATTATAGCTTTTGATTTTGGAACAAAAAACATAGGTGTCGCTATAGGTGAATGTTATACTTATACTACAAGACAATTAAATTTCATTTCTTATACGAAAAAAGAAATGTATTGGAGAAAAATAAATATTTTATTATCTACATGGAAACCGAAAAAAATTATTGTAGGATTACCTTTAAACATTAAAGGAAAAAAACAAAAAACTACTATTAAAACAGAAATTTTTGCATTAAAATTATTTAAAAAATTTAATATAAAAGTAAAATTACACGATGAAAGATACACTACAATCGAAGCAAAATCTATTTTATTTGATACTGGAGGAAAAAAATTTTTAACTCCATCTAGAATTCATTCTATGTCAGCATTAATAATTTTAAATAGTTGGTTTAATCAAAATACGAAAAAATAATAATTTTAAAAAAAAATAAAGAATTATACAAAAATAATATAAAAAAATTTTAATTAAAACTATAATAAATAATATTTATAATATTTAAATTAAATTAATAAAAATACAAAAAATAATATTTTTAACTATAAATTTTTATTTATATACACTATAAATCTTAAAAAATTTTATCAAAACTATTTTTTTATAATCAAAATAATCCAATTATAAGATTTTTTAAAAATATCGAAAATATTTTAACTATGAAATTTCCATTATTAAGTTTATATATTCATATCCCATGGTGCTTAAGTAAATGCCCTTATTGTGATTTTTATTCTAAAACAATAGATATTAAAAACATACCTTCAGAACAATACATACAACATTTATTAATAGATTTCAATCAAAGTATTCATTTAATAAAATCTAGAAAAATATATTCTATTTTTATCGGTGGAGGTACACCAAACCTTATTAATCCAAAACATATAGGATTTCTTATTCAAGAAATAAAAAAAAAAGTACCTTTTTATAAAGACATTGAAATTACTTTAGAAGCTAATCCAAAATCTATTAATGAAGAGGTATTTTTTGAATATAAAGAAGCTGGTATTAACCGTTTATCTCTAGGTATTCAAAGTTTTAATGAAAAGATTTTAAATACTATTAAAAGACACTATACTTTTCAAGAATTAATAGAGACAATTAATATTATTAAAAAAATAAATTTTAATTCATTAAATTTTGACTTAATATTTGGTTTACCACAACAAACATTAAAAGATTTTATCTTAGACTTAAAATATGCAAAAAATTTTAAACCACAACATATATCTTTATATCAATTGTCTATAGAACCTAACACTATATTTTATAAAAATACTCCTATTTTACCTAAAGAAAAAGAAATATTTAAAATGCATTCTCAAAGTATTAAAATTTTAAAAAAATATGATTATTTAAAATATGAAATATCTTCTTATTCAAAAATAAAATATCAATGTCAACATAATTTAAATTATTGGAAATTTGGAGATTATTTAGGTATTGGTTGCGGAGCACACAGTAAAATTACTATACAAAAAAATAAAATTATACGTATAATAAAAAATACAAAGATTTATGAATTTATGAATAAAAAATATATAGAAAAAAAATATTTCGTTAAAAAAAAAAATATACCATTAGAATTTTTTATGAATAATTTTAGATTATATCAACCATGTTTACGCAAAAATTTTAAAAAATACACTGGTCTTAAAGAAAATTTTATTCAAAAACCTATCCAAAAAGCTATAAAAAAAAAATTTTTAATTCAAAATAAAAAATCTTGGACAACTACTCAAAAAGGTAAATTATTTTTAAACAATTTATTAGAATTATTTGTTTTTTAAAATATATAATATAAAAATATTTAAAAAATTTTTTTATAAACCATATTATATATTTTATTTTTTTTCATTAATGCTTTATTTCGAAAACGACTATTAAAAATATTTTTCGTACTTAAAAAACTTTTAAAAATTTTAGATATATCATGCAATCCATGAAATTCTTTTAAAATTTTTGAAATACTTTCATAATAAGAAAAAGAATCAGTTATAATATGTAAAATTCCATTAATAAATAAATTTTTAAAAATAATTTTTATTAAAGATTTTTGAATAATTCTTCTTTTATGATGTTTTCTTTTAGGCCAAGGATCAGGAAAAAATATATTAATTTTATAAAATTTTATATTTTGACTATAATTTAAAAAAAAATATAATGCATCACTATAAATAATTCTTATATTTTTTAAATTTAATTTAAATATTTTTTCTAAACAAAAAGATATTCCTGGAACATATACTTCAATACCTATAAAATTAATATTTTTATGTTTCTTACATAAATTAATTAAATATTCTCCAAAACCAAAACCAATTTCTAAAATAATAGGAGTATATGGATTTAAAAAATCATTTATTAAAAATTTTTCTTGTATTAAATTCACTCCTATTAAAGGCCAATATATATTTATATTATTACGTTGTTTTATACTTAATTTTCTACTTCTTATTCTAAATGTTTTAATAGTTCTATTAGTTTTATTAGTTTTGTTGTGCATAATTTTATGATTATAAATAATAAAAATTTTTAAATTATATATTGTATTATAATATATTATATATTTTAAAATATATAAATATATCTGATATAATTAAAACACAAATAAATATTTTGTTAATATATTCTGAAAATAGGATATTTAAAAAATATGAATGATATTTTTAATTTTTCAAATAATATATTAAATTGGTTTCATATCTATGGTAGAAAAAAATTACCTTGGGTAAAAAATAAAAATATTTATAAAATATGGATTTCTGAAATTATGTTACAACAAACACAAGTTAAAGTAGTTATTCCATATTTTAAAAAATTTATTCATAAATTTCCTAATATTAAAAAGTTATCTAAATCTTCTTTAGATGAAGTTCTTTATATATGGAGTGGATTAGGATTTTATAAAAGAGCTAAAAATATTTATGAAACTTCTCAAATTATTAAAAAAAAATACAATTATCAATTTCCAAAAAACTTTAATGAATTAATAAATTTTCCAGGAATAGGAAAATCTACTGCAGGAGCAATATTATCTTTAACATATGATTATTCTTTTCCAATACTAGATGGAAATGTAAAAAGAATTTTAAAAAGATTTTATAATTATAAATTAAAAAAATATCAATTAGAAAAAAAATTATGGAAAAAAATAAATTTTTTAATCCCAATACATAACTGTGGAAAATTTAATCAAGCTTTAATGGATTTAGGTACATTAATTTGTAAAATAAAAAATCCTATATGTATTCAATGCCCTCTAAAAATAAAATGTTTATTTTATAAAAAAAAATATTATCTAAAAAAAATAAACCTAAAAAAAAATAAAAAAAAAAACATAAAGAAATGTTGGTTTATATTATTAAAATATAAAAATTTTTTTTATTTAAAACAACAAAAACAAAATGTTTGGAAGAATTTATATTACTTCCCCATGTTTTTTAAAAAAAAAAAAGCAATTATATGGATACAAAAAAATAAATTAAAATTTAAAAAAATAAAACATACAAAAAAATTTTTACATCATTTTAATCATTATTCTTTTTTTATTCATCTTATTTCAGTTTCAATCAATATAAAAAAAAAAATTAAAGAAACAAAAAATATTTGGTTTAATATATTTAAACCTCCAGAAATTGGTATTCCTTCTCCAGTAAAAAAAATTTTTTCAAGTATTTTAGAAAAAAATAAAAAAAAATAACAACAGAGTAAGATCATATGAAAAGAAAAATATATTGTGTTTTTTTTAAAAAGAAAATGACAGGTTTAAAATATATTGTATATCCAGGAAAATTAGGAGAAAAAATATATAAGAATATTTCAAAAAAAGCTTGGAATCAATGGATTAAAAAACAAACCATATTAATTAATGAAAACAAACTAAATATGCTTAATTTAAAAGATCAAAAAATAATATATAAAAAAATGTATAATTTTCTTTTCAAAAAAAAATAATATAAAACAAAAATATCCATAAAAAAATTTTTTTATTTAAAAAATATACTTTTTTGAAATATTTGAATAGACTTTTTTAAATATTTTAAATAATTTAACAAACTATTTAACAAATTTATTTTTTTTTGTTGAGATAAATATTTTTTTTTTAAAATATAAATTTTTTTTTTATATTTCAAGATTTTTTTTTTATGAAAAATTTTTTTTAAATACTTAATCCAAAGTATTTTTTCTTTGATATTTAAATAACGTGGAAAATTTCTTGCTTTAAAAAAAAATATTAATTTAGAAAAACGTTTATCTTTAATTTTTATTTTATCATTAAATTTATTCTGATTAATAAAAAAACGTAAAATATTTATTTTTTTTTGATCGGAATAACTAAAAAATTTTTCATACAATCTTAAATCTACATGTTTATAATTTATTTTCTTAAAAGAAATCTTGGAAATCTTTGAAATTTTTTTAAAACTCATAAATTTTTTTAAAAAAATTATATTTTTTTTATGTTGATTTGTATTTATTTTTAATCTAATAATATCTGAATCACGTAACGCAGTCATAGGAATTAATATTGGACATTTATTTAAATAAATTAATTTCATACCTAAACAGAATAAATAATTTAAATCATAATTAAAATTTTTAAAACTTTTTATACTTTTTTTAGATGAATAATCTATATCCAAATCAAATACAATTAAAATATTTTTAATTTCAGAATGTAAAGTTAAAGGAAAAACAAAACCTAAGTTTTTTTTTTTTGATCCATAAAAATTAGAAATATAAATTAAAGATTTCAGATAATAATTATTTACTAATTTTAGTATATTTTTTTTTTTTCTAATTAAAAATAAAAAATTAAAAAACTTTTCATTAGTTTTTTTAAATAATTTTAATAAATTAATTGTAGCATATACATCAGATAAAGCATCATGAGATTTTGTATGATTAATTAAATTTTCTTGAGTTAATTTTGATAATTTAAATGAAACTATATTATCTTTATTTTTAGGCCATTTAATGCCTTTAGGACGTAATGCATAAAAAGCGCGAGCAACATTAATTACATCCCATCTAGTATTATTGTTTTTCCAACTCCATGAATAAATATCAAAAAAATTTCTATAAAAAATATTTCGAGTAATTTCATCATCAAAAGAAATATTATTATATCCTATTATACAAGAATTAGGTTTATTTAAATAAAAATAAATTTTTTTTGAAAAATTTGATTCATTTAATCCTAAACGTAAAGTAAGTTGTGGAGTAATTGAAGTGATTAATACAGATTTAGGATTAGGTAAATAATCTATAGGAGGATAACAATATAATATCACAGGTTGAGAAATAACTTTTAAATTAAAATCTGTTCTCACACATGCAAATTGTGCAGGTTTATCTAAAACAGGATTAATTCCAAAAGTTTCATAATCATAAAATAAAAAATTCTGTTTAAAGATATTGTTCATAATAAAATCTTTTTTTCTTATAAAATAATGTATGATATATATAATAAACTTTCAATTAAAAATGAAAAAAAATGAAAAAAAATAATAAAATTATAAATGATAGTAATAATTCTAAAGAGTCTTTTAAAAACGTTTTAAACGTTGTGCATTTATTTCGAAGAAAAAATAAATTGCAAAGAGAAATAAATGATCTTGGAAAAAAAATACGTGATAATCAAAAAAGAATTTTATTAATTAAAAATTTAAATGATTATATTAAACCAGAGATGAAATATAAAGATATTAAAAAAATAATTTTAAGTATGAAAAACGATTATGAAGACCGTATTGATGATTATGTTGTACAATGTGCTGATATATCTAAAGAAAAAAGAAAAATTACTTATGAATTAAAATCTATTGGAATCATAAAAAAAAATATTTAAAATTAATTTTTAATACTCCTCCGACTGGGATCGAACCAGTGACATACGGATTAACAGTCCGCCGTTCTACCAACTGAACTACAGAGGAAAATTAAATTTTATCATATTTTTTTTTTAAAATCAATTTTAAAATATATATTTAAAAATTTTTTAATTTTGCTAAAAGACTACTAGATTATTATTAATATTTCTATTATAATTTATTTTATAGAGTAAATTAAAATATAGGCCCTTTAGCTCAGTTGGTCAGAGCAGGCGACTCATAATCGCTTGGTCGCTGGTTCAAATCCAGCAAGGGCCATAGAAAATTAATTATAAATATTTTTCTAATAATTTAAATTTATAAAAAAATACAAAATTTTGAATTAAAACAAAGGTTTATAATGAAAATCTGGAAAAATCAATTTATTGAATTTATTTTAAATAAAAAAATTCTAATTTTTGGAGATTTTGTATTAAAATCTAATCAAAAAAGTCCATATTTTTTTAATATGTCTTTACTTTCTACTGGAGACGATCTAAAAAAAATTGGAAAATTCTATGCTCAAGCCTTAATAAATTTAAATATAAAATTCGATGTATTATTTGGAATTGCTTATAAAGGTATTCCTATTTTAATTTCTACAATTCTAGCATTAAAAAATGATTTTAATTTAAATATACCATATTCTTTTAATAGAAAAGAAATAAAAAAATATGGTGAAAAAGGCGAAATTGTAGGTCATAAAATACAAGGAAGAATTGTTCTTATAGATGATATAATTACTGCTGGTACAGCAATAAAAAATGCAATAAACATTATAAATAAAAATAAAAATTCTAAAATATTACATATTTTAGTTGCAATTGATAGAAAAGAACATCAAAAAAATAAAATATCTGCAAAAAAAGAAATTCAAAATAAATATTTATGTCAAATATCTTCAATAATTGACATAAACGATATTATTTTATATTTAAAAAATAAAAATATTCTAAAAGAACAATTAAATATTCTTATCAAACATCAAGAAAAAAGTTATCTAGAATAAAAAAATTTACTGTCCAGTATGTCCAAAACCACTTTTACCTCTTACACTTTGATCTGAAAAACTCTGAACTACATTAAATTTTACTTGTTCAATTTTAATAAAAACTATTTGTGCAATTCTATCATATGGATGTATAAGATAATTATTACAACTTCTATTCCATAAAGAAATCATAATTTCTCCCTGATAATCTGAATCAATTAAACCTACTGAATTTCCTAATATAATTCCGTATTTATGTCCTAATCCAGAACGCGGAAGAATAATCGCTCCTATAGACATATCTTTAATATATATAGAGATACCAGTTGGAAATAAATAAGAATGATTAGGTTTTATGTTAATTTCACTGATTATGGATGCTCTTAAATCGATTCCTGCTGATCCTAAAGTCGCATACTTTGGAAATAATTTTTTATGTTTTATATTTTTATTTAAAATTTTTATATCAATATTTTTCATTTTTTTTTTTATATTTTTTTTTAGAAAAATAAAATATTTATATTGGAATATTATAATATATAGAAATTATAATAAAAGATTTAATTGAAACAAAAATAACTATTCTTTAGGTAAAATAATTAACTTAATATTTGTATAAATATCTTTATGTGGTTGGAATAAAACTACATATTCTCCTATAGAACGCAATCCTCCATTTTTTAATTTTAATTCTGATTTATGTATTTTAATTCCCATTTTATTTAATTTTCTAGAAATATCTCTTGTGTTGATTGATCCGAATAATTTACCTTTATCTCCAGATTTAGCAAATATTTTAATAGATTTAATTTTTTTAATTTCTTGAATACGAAAATTAGCTATTTTTAATTTTTTAATTTTTTTTGCTTCTAAAGATTTTTTACGATTTTCAAAATATTCTATATTTTTTTTAATAGCAGGTAAAGCAATTTCTTTAGGAAATAAAAAATTTCTTGCATAACCTGATTTTACTTGTATAAGTTCTCCTACTTCACCTAAATTTCTAAAAGAAGTGATTAAAATTACTTTCATAAAAAGTGTCCTAATAAATATAAAAAAATATATATTACATTAAAATTACAATTTTAAATTAAATTTTAAAATTATTTATGATGATCTGTATATGGAATTAAAGCAAGATATCTAGCTCTTTTAATTGCTTTTGATAATTGACGTTGATATTTTGCTTTAGTTCCAGTAATTCTACTAGGAATAATTTTTCCACTTTCAGTAATATAACTTTTTAAAATTAAAATATTTTTATAATCTACTTCTTTAATACCTTCTGCAGTAAATTTACAAAATTTTCTACGACGAAAATATCTAACCATATTTTGAATCCTTATTATTTATATTTTAAAAAATTATTTATAAAAATTTATTTATAAAATATTTAAAAATTATTAATTTATTTTTTTGATTACTATTGACTCTTTTTTATTTGATTCTACATTATTTTCTTTTAATATCGAAGAAACTTCTAAAACTGCTGTTTTCATAGAAAGAATCATATTTCTTATAATAGCATCATCAAATTTAAATAAATTTTCTATTTTTTTTATATTTTTCTGTGAAATTTCTATATTCATTAAAATATAATGTGCTTTTTTTAATTTATTAATTGGATATGATAAATGTCTTTTTCCCCAATCTTCTAAACGATGTATTTTTCCTGAAAATTTTTTAATAATATTTGTATAATTTGTTACAATAGTATTTGATTTTTCACTTTTATCTGGATGAATCATAAATATGATCTCATAATGACGCACTTAAATAATCTCCTTATTTAAAAATTTTTATTAAAATAATTATAAGATAACCTAATAATTTAAATATTTAAAATATATACATTTATAATATATAATATTTAATTTTAAAAATTTTTAATTAAATCATTTTACAAAAATATAATCTTATCTTAACACAAGAAATATAGAGATTTAAAAAAATATTTTTAAACATAATTATATTAAATTTAAATAAATTATTTGCTTTCTTGGATCAATAGAAATTAATTTTACATAAACTTGATCTCCAATAAAAAATTTTTTTTTAGAATATTTCCCGTGTAAAATCATTGTATTTTTATTATAATAATAATAATCATCTTTTAATGTAGAAACATGAACTAATCCATTTATACATAAATTATTTATTCTAACAAAAAGTCCAAATTTTGTAATATGAGAAACTATCCCATAAAATTTTTTTTTAATTTTTTTCTTTATAAATTCAAATTTTAATATATTTATAACAAACTTACATGCTTTATCTGATTTTTTTTCAGATATAGAACATTTTTCTGCAATTTTTTTTAAATTTTTTAAATTATATACATTTTTTTTGAAAAAAATATTTTTTTGAATAATATTTTTCTTTTGAAAATATATAATATTTTTAATAATTCTATGAATAATCAAATCTGAATAACGTCTAATTGGAGAAGTAAAATGGGTATAAAATTTTTCTGCTAAACCAAAATGACCAAGATTTTTTTCACTATAAAAAGCTTTTTTTGTAGATTTTAACAAAGATAATTCAATTATTTCCTTAAAATGTTTATTTCTTAATTGGTGTAATAATTGAAAATAATCTTTTAAAATAGGTTTTTTCCCTCCTTTTAATCTCAAATTAAATTTATTTAAAATTTTTCTAAAATTTTTAATTTTATGATATGTTGGATATGCATGATTTCTAAATAAAGATATTGTATTATTTTTATGTATAAACAAAGCAGAAGCTTTATTTGCTAATAACATACAAGATTCTACTAAATCATGTGCTAAAGTTCTTTTTTGTAATACAATTTTTTCTATCATATGAAAAGTATTAAAAACGAAATAAGGTTCATCATTTTTAAATGAAATAATTTTTTTTAACATTTTATTTTTTAATAAGATATTATTTAAATTATTTAAATCTATTAAAGATTTTTTTATTTTTTTAAACTTATGACATAAAAAATGATCTTTATTCCATATTTTTATAATATTTTTATATGTAATTCTAGCATGCGATTGAATAATAGCTTCATAATATTTATATTTAATTAAATCTCCAGATTCAGATAAAGTCATTTCACAAATTACACATAAACGATCTTTATTTGGTAATAAAGATAAAAAATTTGTAGATAAATCTTCTGGAAACATAGGTATAACTTTTAAAGGAAAATATATTGATGTTCCTCGACATAACGCTTCTTTATCTAAAATAGAATTTTTTTTTATATAAAAACTAACATCTGAAATAGCTACTAATAACTTCCATTTTAAAGTATTCTTTATTAAATAACAGTAAATAGCATCATCAAAATCATATGAATTTTCTTCATCAATTGTTATAAAGGGAAATAATCTTAAGTCTTTTCTAATATATATTTCTTTAGATATATCTTTATTTTTAATAATATTTACTTCATTTTTTACATTTTTTGACCATTTTGAAGGAATATTATATTTTCTCAAAGCTTTCTGATACACTTTAATAAAATTTATTTTGTTTTTAAATATTTTAATATTAATTATCCTATTAAATATAAAGTTAATTTTTAATAATATTAATATTATAGTATTAAAAATTTTATTTAATTTATATATTTTAATTTATACACCTACAACATAAAACAAAATTATTTTTAAATAAATTTCATTTTACTGAATAAAATCTTTTAAAAACTTATTATTTATAATCGTTTCATGTCTATTAGGTCCTGTGGAAATTAAATCTATTGAAATATTTAAAAAAGATGAAATAAAATTAATATAATTTTGTGCTTCTATAGGTAAATCTAAAAATAAAGTTAAACCTCTTGTAGATTGATTCCATCCTTTAAAAGTTTTATAAACTGGTATAATATTTCTCCAGTTTTCTATAGTAAAAGGGTAAGAATATATTTCTTTATTAGAATTTTTATCTAGATATTTAGTACAAACCTTAATTTCTGGTAAATAATCTAAAACATCTATTTTTGTTAAACATAATCCAGATAAAGAATTAATTAATATCATTTTTTTTAGTAAAAATAAATCTAACCATCCAATTCTTCTTTTTCTTCCTGTCGTAGCACCAAATTCTTTTCCTTTTGTACATAAATATTTACTAATATGATTAAATATTTCAGTTGGAAAAGGACCGTTTCCAACTCTTGTACAATATGTTTTAGATACACCAATAATATATTTAATTTTATTAATACCAATACCTGTACCAGTAATCACTCCTCCAATACTACTGTTAGAAGAACTTACATATGGATATGTTCCATGATCAATATCTAAAAGAGAACCTTGAGCACCTTCAAATATTATTTTTTTATTTTTATCAATTTTATTATTTAATAAATATGAAACATCTTGAATCATATGTTTAATTTTTTCAAATGCTGTTATTGATTGATTAAATATTTTTTTAAAATTTATAGTTTTTTTATGATATAAATGTTCTAATTGAAAATTATAATATTTTACGTTTTTTTTTAAAAGATTATAAAAATAATCTAAATTATATAAATCATTCATTCGAATTGCGCGTCTAGAAATTTTATCTTCATACGCAGGTCCAATTCCTTTATGCGTAGTACCAATAACAGATTTATTTAAAATACTAGATTCACGAGCTTTATCTAATTTAATATGATATTTAAATATTAAAGGAATTGACGGAGATAATATTAAACGATTTTTTATTAATATTCCTTTTTTTTTTAAAAAATTAATTTCATTTACTAAATCTATTAAAGATACTACAACACCGTTTCCCAATACAGCAATCACATTTTTATGTAAAACACATGAAGGAATTAAATGTAAAATTGTTTTTTTTTTATTAACTAACAAAGTATGACCAGCATTATTTCCTCCTTGATATCTAACTACATAATTAGATTTTTTAGATAACAAATCAACAACTTTACCTTTTCCTTCATCACCCCATTGTATACCTAAAATAACAATACTATTAATCAAAATTTATTTACTCCAAAATTTGTATTTATAATACAAAAAAATATATTTATAATATAGTATTATACTATTTATATTTATATACTAAAATTATATTTGTTTTATCAATTATATTTTTTAATTATTAATTATATTTAATAGAAATTTTGATATAAATATATTTATATAAAATTTTTAATATAATTTTAAACAAATAAAATAAAAACATTGTATTTTATTATTAAATAAATTTATATTATATAAAATAATTTAAAAAATATTTCAATGTAGAATTAATTATTATAATTTTATGAATTATATAAAAATTAAATAAAAATAAATAACTTTAAAAAAATCTTTAAAATTATAAATTTTAAAGAGTAAAATATCTATCTGAAATAAATATATAATAAATTAATCAGTAATATTTATTGTTTTTTTTATTAAAATACGTACAAATTTTTTTTATAATAAAATTTATAGAAGTAAGTTTTTCACTGTCTAACCAAAAAGAGTTTTGTTCTTTTTTTAACCAAGTAATTTGATTTTTTGCTAATCTTTTAGTAGATAAGAGTGTTCTATAAAACATTTCTTTATAACTAATTTTATCTAAAAGATAGTCACACATTTCTCGATATCCTAAACATTTCATCCCTGGATTGTTTTTATTAAAATTACTATTAATAAGTAAATTCTCTACTTCTTCTTTAAAACCGGAAGATAACATTTTTCTTAATCTATATTCTATTTTTCTGTGCAAAATGTATTTATTTTTCGGAAAACAAATAAATCGTAATACATGATATGGAAATTTATATGTATGATTTTTTATTAAATCGCTCATTGTCTTTCCTGATAAAAAATAAACTTCTAATGCTCTTAATATTCTTTGAAAATCATTAGGATGAATTCGTGATGCAGAAATAGGATCTATAGATAGTAATTTTTTATATAAATCATCTTGAGATTTCAAATAAAATTTTTTTAAAATTTTTTTTCTAATATGAATATTTCTCGAAGGTAAAGGAGATAAACCATGTATTAAAGCATGATAATAAAACATGGTTCCTCCTACTAATAAAGGAATTCTTTTATTAGAAAGACTTTTTTCAATTTCACATAAAGCATCTTTTCTAAAAGATTGTGCGCAATAATACTCTGTAATGTTTTTTATGTTAATTAAACTATGTGGAGCAATACGTAATTGTTCCAAATTAGGTTTTGCTGTGCCAACATTTAATTCTTTATAAATTAAACCAGAATCTACACTAATTAGATCAATAGGTAAAATTTGAGTTAATTTTATAGCAAATTTAGTTTTATTAGAAGTAGTTGGACCCATTAGAAAAATTATTTTTTTTTTTTTATGCATATATTTCTTATTTTTTAAAATTATAAAAATAAATTTATTATAAAAAATAAAAATCTCATTTTTTATTTAATTTATAAAAATTTATTAATGCATTTGTAGAAGAATCATATTTTTTAGTTAATTTTTTTTTTTTTAATTCATTTAAAATATTATTAGCTGCAGATTTCCCTAATTCAACTCCCCATTGATCAAAACTAAATATATTCATTATTACACCTTGTGTAAAAACTTTATGCTCATATAAAGACATTAAAATACCTAAAGTATAAGGAGTAATTTTATCTAATAAAAAAGAATTAGTTGGTTGATTTCCATGACATAATTTATAAATATTTATATCATTATTTAAATCACTTATATATTGGAACGTATTTTTTTCTAAATTATTATCTTTTAGAATTTCTTTTATAGATTTTCCGAAAGCTAACGATTTCGTTTGCGCAAAGAAATGTGATAATAACTTTATATGATGATTATTAATTTGATTATGAGTATTGATAGGAATAATAAAATCTGAAGGAATTAATTTTGTACCTTGATGTAATAATTGATAAAAAGAATGCTGTCCATTACTTCCAGGTTCTCCCCAAATAATTGATCCAGTTTGCCAGGATACAATATTTTTATTACGATCTATATTTTTTCCATTAGATTCCATATTTGTTTGTTGTAAATATGTAGAAAATTTATACATATATTGATCATATACAAATATCGCTTCTGTTTGAGCATTAAAAAAATTATTATACCATATACTAATTAAACCTAATAATACTGGAATATTTTTTTTTAAAGGAGTATTTAAAAAATGTTCATCCATTACATCAGCTCCTTTTAAAAATAAAGAAAAATTTTTATATCCAATAGATAAAGCAATAGACAAACCTACAGCTGACCACACAGAATATCTTCCACCTACCCAATCCCATATAGGAAAAAAATTTTCTTCTAAAATACCGAATTTTAATACTTCATTTTTATTCATAGATATAGCAAAAAAATGTTTAGACATATCAGATTCTAAAACTTTATTTTGATTTAAAAATAACTTTTTAATTGTATTAGCATTTGTTATAGTTTCTTGTGTAGTAAAAGTTTTGGAAGAAATTAAAAAAATTGTTGTACTCATATCTATTTTTTTTAAAGTTTCTATTACATGAGTTCCATCAAGATTTGAAATAAAATGCATATTTAAATGATTTTTATAAGGTTTTAATGCTTCAGTAACCATAAAAGGACCTAAATCTGATCCACCAATACCAATATTTACTACATCTGTAATAGACTTATCACTGTAACCTTTCCATTTTTTATTAATGACAGCATCTGAAAATAATTTAATTTTTTTTAAAACATTTTTTATTTCTAATGAAATATTTTTTTTATTTAAAATAATATTTTTTCTATGAAAATTTCTTAAAGCAGTATGTAAAACTGGTTTATTCTCTGTAAAATTAATTTTTTTACCTTCAAACATAGATAAAATAGAATCTTTTAAATTAAATTCTTGTGCTAAATTTAATAAATAAGACATAGTTTTAGTAGTTAATCTATTTTTAGAATAATCAAACAAAATTATATCTTTAAAATTTAAAGAAAATTTTTCAAAACGATTAGAATCATTCTGAAATAAATCTTTTAAATGGATATCTTTTATTTTTAAATAATGTTTTTTTAAATCTTTCCAAGATTTAGTAGTCGTAGGATTTAAACTTTTCATAATTTGTCTCATATTGCAATTTTTTAAAATAATAAAATTTTAAAAATATAGTAATTTTAAATAAATATATATCTATAAAAATAAAATATAAATAATATACTAATTTTATAAAATAAATTTTTAAAAAAATCTTTTTCATCTTATTATATTATATATCTAATATTTTACTTAAATAATTTTTAAAAAAATATGAATATTAAAAATAATTACGCAAGAAATTTAATTTGGGTTGACCTAGAAATGACAGGTTTATGTCATTTAAAAAATCGTATTTTAGAAATTGCAGTAATAATTACAGATTCTAATTTAAATGTTTTAAAAATAGGTCCAGTAATTAGTATTTATCAACCTAAAAAAATTTTAGAAAGAATGAACAATTGGAACAAAAGAACTCACAATAAAACCGGACTGATTCAAAAAGTTGTTTATAGTCAATATGATGAAAAAAAAACTGAAATAGAAATTCTTCAATTTTTAAAAAAATGGGTTCCAATAAATCAATCTCCTATATGTGGAAATACTGTTTGGAAAGATCGAGAATTTTTAAAAAAATATATGCCAAAATTAGAATCATATTTTCATTATCGAAATATCGATGTAAGTACTATAAAAGAACTCTGTTCAAGATGGAATCAAAATTCATTTAAAAAATTTAATAAAGCTAATAAACATTCTGCATTATATGATATTCAAGAATCTATTTTAGAACTCAGATATTATAAAAAAAATTTTTTTAATATAAAGAATCCAATCTAAAAAATTATGTCTTTTATAGAAAACTTGAAAATATAATTTATATAAGATATAATTATAAGTATATTTAAAAAAATTTTATTCCGATCAAATCTTCATATGCGGGAATAGCTCAGTTGGTAGAGCATAACCTTGCCAAGGTTAAGGCCGCGAGTTCGAGACTCGTTTCCCGCTCAAATTTTTAAACATTATAAAAAAATTTAATAAAACATAAATTTATTAAATAAAAAATTAATATAATGAAATAAATTATTTAAATCATATAATTTTTAAACATATATTTTTTTTAAAAAAAATAAATTTTTTAATATTTATTTAAAATCTGAAAATAATTTTTAAAATATAAAATATTTTAAAGTTTATTAAATTAAAAATTTATATATTATAAAAATATTGCATATAATTTAAAAATTTTATTATAACAATCTGCTCTGAATAAATTATTTATAAATGATGTTAATGAATCACTTTAAAAATATTTTATAAAATATAAATATTTATTTTTTTAAAATTTGATTAATATAAATAATATTGTATAAAATTTCTCTCAAAGAACTTTTTAAAAATATTTTTATAAAAATCTAAAATTATTTTATTATATTCAAATAATTATTTATTTTTTATAAAAAAACATGGAAAAAAAAATGGAAAATAGGAAATGTAAAATTAAAGTCATTCAAAAAAAATCTAATTATTATAAAAATCCATTAAAAATATTTAATCATATTTGTCAAACTAATAAAAATACATTACTTTTAGAATCGGCTAATGTAAGCAATAAAAAAATTTTAAAAAGTATTATTATTATAGATAGTGCATTAAGAATATCTTTATTAAAAAATATTGTTTACATAAAATCATTAACAAAAAATGGATCTAATTTTATTAAATATCTAAAATTAATTATTCCAAAATATATTAAAAAAAAAAAAAAAAAAAATATTTTAGAACTAAAATTTCCAAATATATTAAATAAAAATATAGATGAAGATTCTAAATTAAAAGAAAAATCTGTTTTTGATATATTTAGAATAATTAAAGATAATATTAAACATATAAAAAAATATCCAAAATCTATTTTTTTTGGAGGTTTATTTTCATATGATTTAATATCGTATTTTGAATCATTACCAAAAATTAAAAAAGTACAAAAATGTCCAGATTTTTGTTTTTATTTATCTGAAACAATGATTTTTATTAATCATACAAAAAAAAAATGTATAATTCAATCTACAATTTTTAATAAAAAAAATTATGAAATAAATAAAATTAGAAAAAGAATTAAATTTATTAAAGAAATAATTAATACAAAAAAATTTAATTCAATTAAATATAAAAAAAATAATTCTAAAATCACATGCAATAAAAATGATACTCAATTTTCAAAAATAATAAGATATACAAAAAAATATATCAAAAACGGTGATATATTTCAAATCGTTCCATCTAGAAAATTTTATATGCAATGTTTATCACCATTATATTCATATAAAAATTTAAAAAAAAATAATCCTAGTCCTTATATGTTTTTCATGCAAGATGAAGAATTTACATTATTTGGAGCATCTCCTGAAAGTTTTTTAAAATATGATCCATATACTAGAAATATAGAAATTCATCCTATAGCAGGAACTAAGCCTAGAGGACGATTTAAAAACGGAGATATTAATTATGATTTAGATAATAAAATAGAATTAGAAATGAAAACAAATGAAAAAGAATTATCAGAGCATATTATGCTAGTAGATTTAGCAAGAAACGATTTATCTAGAATTTGTAAAACAGGAAGTAGATACGTAAAAAAATTAATTAAAGTAGAAAAATATTCACATGTAATGCATTTAGTTTCAATTATTACTGGAATTTTAAAAAAAAAATTAGATATTTTACATGCTTATCGTGCATGCATGAATATGGGAACTTTAACAGGTGCACCAAAAATTAAAGCTATGAAATTAATTGCAAATATAGAACAAGAAACACGAGGGAGTTACGGAGGATCGATTGGATATTTTACTGGAGAAGAAAATTTTAACACTTGTATAATTATTAGATCTGCTTATATTGAAAAAAACATTGCTACTATACAAGTTGGAGCAGGAATCGTATTAAATTCTATTCCTCGAGAAGAATGTTTAGAAACATGGAATAAAGCATATGCTGTAATTAAATCTATTAATGATTATAAATGAATTAGGAAAATATAAACACATGTCTGAAATATTACTCTTAGATAATTTTGATTCATTTCTTTATAATTTAGTAGATTTATTAAGAAAAAATTCAAGTAAAGTTACTGTGTATAGAAATAATGTATCTATATCAGAAATTATAAAAAAAATTTCTCATATGAAAAATCCTATATTAATATTATCTCCAGGTCCAGGATATCCAATAAAAGCAGGAAATATGATGCAAATACTTTCTATTTTTAAAAATAAAATTCCTATTTTAGGAATATGTTTAGGTTATCAAGCAATCATACAATTATATGGAGGAAAGATTTGTCATACAAAAAAAATTATTCATGGAAAATCTTCTTTAATATATCATGATCAAAAAAAAATGTTTCATAATATAAAAAATCCAATGAAAGTAGCACGTTATCATTCTTTAATTTGCAAAAATATTCCAAAAAATTTTATTATTAATGCACAAAAAAAAAATATAGTAATGTCTGTTCGAGATAATATTTCTAAAATATGTGGTTTTCAATTTCATCCTGAATCTATTTTAACACCTATAGGAGAAAAAATCTTAAAAAATACAATTCAATGGATGGATACATAATAAATAACTTTATTTAAATCACTTATAATATAGAAATATTAAATAATGTATTTATTATATATTTAAAATTATAAAAAAATTTTTAACATATATTTCATTAATAAATTAATAATTTATTAAAATAATATTTTTAAAAATAAAACAATTATTTAATATTTTTATATTATTTTTTTATTTATAAAATATTTATTTTTTTAAAATATTAAATCGTTTATTAAATAATTCAATTCTTCCTCCGGTATCAATAATTCTTTGTTTTCCTGTATAAAATGGATGACATTTAGAACATATATCTAAATTTATATCTTTTCCTAAAGTATTAAAAAAAGTAATAATATTCCCGCAAGAACAACGTGCAGAATTAGAAAAATATTTAGGATGAATATTTTTTTTCATAAAAATTCCCATAAAAAAAATGTATAGAGTTAATATAATATATTAAATATAAAAAATAAATATTTATTTTTAGAAAAATAAAATTATATAATTTTAAAAATATAAAAATATAATAATTTAATTTAAAATTTTTTAAAAAACTTTTATAAAGAAAAAAAAATGACAACTATATTAAGCGTGCGATCTAAAAATAAAATAGTAATTGGTGGAGACGGACAAGCAACTTTAGGCCATACAGTGATGAAAAGTAATGTTAAAAAAGTTCGATCTTTATATCACAATAAAATATTGGCTGGTTTTGCAGGAAGTACAGCAGATGCATTTACTTTATTTGAATTATTTGAAAAAAAATTAGCTATGTACAATGGACACTTAAAAAGATCAGCTATAGAACTTGCTAAAGATTGGAGAAATGATAAAATTTTAAAAAAATTAGAAGCACTATTAGCAGTTGCTAATAAAAAATATTCATTAATAATTACAGGAAATGGAGATGTTATTAAACCAGAAAACAATATAATAGCAATTGGATCAGGAGGATATTACGCTCAATCTGCAGCATTAGCTTTACTAAAAAATACAGAATTTAATGCTTATACCATTGTAAAAAAATCTTTAAAAATTGCTGCTGATATTTGTATATATACAAATCATAATTTTACTATAAAAGAATTATCGATAGAAGAATAAGGAAAAAATATGCCTAATATGACTCCTCAAAAAATAGTAAAAAAATTAAATAAATTTATTATTGGTCAAGATAAAGCAAAAAAAGCAGTCGCTATTGCATTAAGAAATAGATGGAGACGAATGCAATTAAATCCAGAATTAAGAAATGAAATTACTCCAAAAAATATTTTAATGATTGGACCAACAGGAGTAGGAAAAACAGAAATTGCTAAAAGATTAGCAAAACTTGCTAATGCTCCATTTATTAAAGTAGAAGCAACAAAATTTACAGAAGTAGGATATGTTGGAAAAGAAGTAGATTCTATTATTAGAGAACTAACAGATATTTCAATTAAAATGCTTCGAGTACAAACTCTACAAGAAAATAAAAAAAAAGTTAGAAAACTTGCAGAAGAAAGAATTTTAGATGTTTTAGTTCCAGGTGCAAAAAAACATTTAAAAGAAAATGATCAAACCAACGAACGCCCTAGAAAAACTATTCAAAGTTTTCGTAAAAAATTAAAAGAAGGAAAATTAGATAATAAAGAAATCGAAATAAATGTCTTAGGATCTTCTATGGGAATTGAAATTATGGCACCTCCGGGAATGGAAGAATTAACTAATCAATTACAATCATTATTTCAAAACTTAAGTGGATCAAAAAAAAATATAAGAAAACTTAAAATAAAAGATGCTATGAAACTTTTGATTGAAGAAGAAGCTTCAAAATTAATTAATCCTGAATCTTTAAAAAAAAATGCTATTCATGCAGTAGAACAAAATGGAATAGTTTTTCTTGATGAAATCGATAAAATTTGTAAAAGAAATAATTCTTCAGGACCTGACGTATCTAGAGAAGGAGTACAAAGAGATTTATTACCTCTTATAGAAGGTTGTACTGTTTCAACTAAATATGGTACTGTAAAAACAGATCATATATTATTTATTACTTCTGGAGCATTTCAAATATCTTCTCCATCAGATTTAATACCTGAATTACAAGGCAGGCTACCTATTCGAGTTGAACTAAATGCATTAACTATAAATGATTTTGAAAAAATTTTAACAGAACCAAAAGCTTCAATAACTACACAATATAAAGCTTTGCTAAAGACAGAAAACGTAAATATAGAATTTACAAAAAATGGAATTAAAAAAATTGCTGAAACATCATGGAAAATTAATGAAAGTATGGAAAATATTGGAGCACGAAGATTATATACAGTGTTAGAAAGATTAATAGAAGAAATATCTTTTTATGCTAGTGAAAATTATGGAAAAAATATTATTATTAATTCTAGTTATGTTAAAAAACATTTAAATCAACTAATTTCTAAAGAAGATTTAAATAAATATATTTTATAAAATTATTTTTATCAATTATAATTTGTATTTAAAAATTTTATTCTATTTTATAGAAAATTATAAAAAATTTTTAATAATATAGAAATTTAAATTTTAAATATTAATATGTAAATAAAACGATATATTAATATTTAAAAAATATAATTTACAGGATATATATATGACCTTATGGGTAAAAGCTAAAGTTCAAAAAATCAAATATTGGAAAAAAAATTTATTATATATATCTTTAAAAGCTCCAATAGATAAATTTATTGCTGGACAATTTTCTAAAATACGTATTGAAAATTCATATACGCATAAAAAAATTCAAAGAGCTTATTCATTTGTCAATCCTCCTCAATCAAATAAAATAGAGTTTTTTATAACATTAATTAAAAACGGAATAATGAGTAAAAAACTAGCCAGCTTAAAAATAAAACAAGAAATCTTAATCTCTAAAAAATCTTATGGTTTTTTTACTCTGAAAGAAATTAAACCATCAAAAATCTTATGGATGTTTTCTACTGGAACTGCAATTGGTCCATATCTTTCTATATTACAAGAAAAAAATGATACAAAAAAATTTAAAAAAATTATTTTAGTGCATTCAGTACGATATTTTTCTGATTTAAAATATTTAAAATTAATTCAAAATATAAAAAAAACATATCAAGGAAAATTAATAACAATCATTACAATTAGTAGAGAAAATAAACAACATTTTTATTATGGAAGAATTCAAAAACTATTATTAAATAATAAACTTGAAAAAGATATCTCTATAAATATGAATCCAAAAAACTCTAATATTATGTTATGTGGAAATCCTAATATGGTTGAAGATTTATTTAAAATTTTAGTTAAAGAAAAAAATATGACAAAAAATCTTCGAAAAAAACCTGGAAATATTACTAGAGAAAATTATTGGTAAATATATTTTTATATAATATTTTATTTTCTATATATTTAATATTTTTAAATTTTAATAAAAAATATTTTAAAAAATTGATGTAATTAATAAACTTCCTAAAAAATATTTTTAATATAAAAAATAAAACAGAGTGCAAAATATCATATTTTAAAATATGTACTCTGTTTTTTTTTAATAATTTTTATAATATTATACTTTTTTAAAAAAAAATGTAAGATTATTGAAGAAAATAAGAATATTGAGCAACTGGAATACTATCTTTAGATAAAATACACTGTGCACGAATTCCAAAATATTTAAAAGGAAAACTTAATGTCATATTAGGATTGATTAAACGAGAATGATATAATAACGTAAATGCAATGTTTCCATCTGATAATTTTTTTATAATATAAGTAGTGGATCCATCTATTTGAGGATAATTTTTAAATTGTGGAAATAAACTTAAAAAAGTTTTTACAGCTTCAGATAAAATTTTATGATTAGAATAATTAGAAATTAATTGTCTATCTTTTAAATTTGGAAAGTTTTTTTGCAAACTTTCAGTTACTACTCTAGAAAATTCTGAATCTACATACACATCATTAAATTGATAATGAGTATTTTTTAAATCATCTAAATCAAAATTTACACTTAAATGATGAGTCTTTTTTAAAAAATTAAAATTTATTTGTAAATCTTCTAATAACATCGCATTTGATTGTGGATCAATTATATTTTCTATATTAATCCAATTTATATTACTTATTTCAGGCATAAAAATACTATCTTGATAAGATGAATCTGAAATTAAATTACAAATATCTAATAATTTTATTTGTAAACTATTAAAACAATATTTGTCTTCATCATGATCTTTTTGTATATTATTTTTTTGATTTAAAAACTGTGGTTTATATGTTATATCAGAGTGTAATTTATTATATGTTGAATATAATTTATTTTTAAAAAAAATTTGTGTATACATAATAAAATTATTCATTTCATAAGTAAATTTAGCATCTGTTTTAAACTTTTTTTCAAAAAATATATTTGGAATTTTATTAATATTTTTTTCTTGAGATAAAATTTTACTTATATCATAATTTATGTAAACTTTTTGATTCATATAAGAAAAATTATTATCATTGTTTGGATTAATTTTCATTTTCACATAAAAATTATGTATCATATATTAATTCCTTAATATCAAATTTATTTAAAAATATTTTAAATTTTTAAATACAAATTCTTAAAAAAATTATATATTTTTTATTTCTTTTTTTTTTTAAATTTATATTAAAAAATTATAAAATATTTTTATATTAAAAAAATCTTATAAATCATTACTATTATAAGAATATTTGATAATAAAATATATTAAATAAAAATTCTAAAAAAAAAAAATAAAATTATTTCATATTAAAAATAATTAATATTTTAAAAAAATTAAATAATTTTATTAATATTTATAAATTTATAATTAAAATTATATAATTTAATAAATATAAAAATTTAATTTAATAAAATAATTTTTTTAATAAAATTCATATTATTTATATAAAATAAATACATTTATTATAATTAAGAATTTTAAATAAAATTTAATTATACTTATAATACAAAAAAATATTTCAAATATTTCAAATATTTAAAAAAATTATAAAAAAATTTATAAATTAAAAAAATTTTTAAAATTAAAATTTTTTAAAACTAAATTTTTTTAATTTAAAATTTTTGAATAAAAAATATTTTAAAAAAAAATTAAATATAATTCATTATATATATTATTAAATAATAAATTTATATATCATCTTTAATTTTATTAATAAGTATTACACTTAAGATTAACACTAAATTTAATATTAAAAAAACACCATTCCATCCCCAATAAAACCAAAATATACCAACAAAACTTCCAAATAAACTAGAACCTAAATAATAGAAAAAAAAATATAAAGAAGACATATCTAATTTATTTTTTTTAGACATAATACTAATTGCACTACTTGCTGTAGAATGTGCAATAAAAAAACCAGTAGTAAATAATATTAAACCAAATAATATTAAAATAATAAAATTATAATATGTAAACATTACACCTAGAATCATTAAACATAAAGCTCCAATAAATACATTCATTCTTCCATATTTTTCAGATAAAAGACTTGCTTTAGGAGAACTATATACACCAATCAAATATATTACTGACAAAAAAGATATATATATTGGATGAAATAAAAATGGTTTCATAATAAATCTGTATCCAATATAATTAAACAAAGCTACAAAACTTCCCATAAAAAGAAAACCAACTATAAAAAATATTACACAAGATTGTATTTTAAATGGAATAAAAAAATTTTTTATACAAGATTTAAAATTTATAACAGATTTTTTAAAATTTTTTGATTGAGGTAAATTTAAAAAAAATAATATTGTAAAAAATAAAGATACAGATCCAATAACTATAAATACATAACGCCATGAAAAAAAACGAACAATTACATTACTAATTAATCTTCCTACAAAACCACCAATAGTATTTCCACTAATATATAATCCAATACATAATGGTAAAATCTTTAAATCTACTTCTTCACTTAAATAAATAATAGCAACCGATGTTACTCCACTTAGAGATATACCAATTAGTGCTCGAATAATAATAATCTCTATCCAATTTGTAGAAAAAGAACATATTAATGTCAAAAATGCAGCAATTAATAAAGAAATTGACATAACATTTTTTCTACCTAACTTATTAGAAATTGGACTAATAAATAATATTCCAAAAGCCATAGAAGCGGTTGCAATAGATAATGATAAGCTACTTTCTGCAGGAGTTAAAAAAAAAATTCTTGAAAAAATAGGTAAAATAGGCTGTATAGAATATAAAATTGAAAAAGTTGAAAAACCAGCTAAAAATAAAGATATTACAACTTTATAAAATTCTTTTGTATCTTTTTGGATATAATTTTTTAAATACATTTTTTTGACATACTGAGCTCTTAAAGTATTTTTTTTTTGCATAACCTTTATCTGTATGATATTTCGACACATCTAAATTTCCTTTAATTACATTTTTTTATGAATCTATAAAATTTTTTAAAAATAAATATTTAAAAACTTAATATAAAAAATTTTAATAATATATATATCCATCATATACATGATCAGCAGATCCAAGCATATATATACAATTTTTTTTTGGATTAAATTTTACAGTAATACTTCCTCCCTTTAATATTACATGAACTATATTCGATAATTTATTTTGTTTAATTCCGATCATAACTGCTGCACATGCACCGCTACCACAAGATTGTGTTTCTCCAACTCCTCTTTCAAAGACACGTAAAGATATATTATTTCGATTTAATATTTGCATAAATCCTACATTCACTTTATTAGGAAAAAATTTATGACTTTCTAAAATAGAACCAATTTCTTTTACTTTTGCCGTTAAAATATCATTAACTATAATTACACAATGCGGATTTCCTACAGAAACAACTCCAAAATAAACTTTTGTAGAATTAATTTTTAAAGAATATATATTTTTTTCTATTGAACTTAAAAAAGGAATATTTTTTGGATTAAAATTTGGAGTTCCAAGATTTACTAAAACTTTATTTTTTTTTTTAATTTTCAAAGTCATAATTCTATTCTTAGTGCTTACTATAATTCTATCTTTTTTGATAAATTTTTTTTGAAAAACAAATTTAGCTAAACATCTTGCTCCATTTCCACATTGTTCTACTTCTAATCCATTAGAATTAAAAATACGATAATTGAAATCAGTATTTTTAATTTTAGGAGATTCAATAACTAATAATTGATCGAAACCTATACCTGTATAACGATGCGATAATTTTTGAATAATTTTTTTTGTTAATAAAAATTTTTGAGTTAAAGTTTCTACTACCATAAAATCATTTTTCAAACCATGCATTTTAGAAAAAAATAGTTTATTTTGCATAATATTATATTTAAATTTAAATTAATGTAATTTAAAGAAGATAAAAAAAAACTAATATAAAAAAAATAAAAATTATTATAATAAAATTTTAATAATAAAGAAAAAATATTATTAAATAATATTAAAATTGTCTTTCTGGAAAAAATATGATTAAAAAAGATAAAATAAAAAAAATAAATACATTTAAATTTAATAATTTAGTTAATAAAATATTTTTCAAAATAGAAAAATATTTAGATAATTATAATGGGAAAATGGATATAGATTATGAATCTAATTTTCAAATCATTCAAATAAGTATTAAATGTCAAAAAGAAATAATTATTAGTAAACAAGAATTTTTAAAACAAATTTGGATTGCTACAAAATATAAAGGATATTATTTTGAATATATTAAAAATAAATGGTTTTGCAAAAGAAATAAATGTGAAATATTTCAATTTATAAAAAAATTTTTTAAAGATTTGAAGTAATATAATATTTTAAATTATTATTTCGGCGAAAGAGGATTTGAACCTCTGACCTACTGGTCCCAAACCAGTTGCGCTACCAAGCTGCGCTATTCGCCGATAAAATTATTTATAAATAAAAATATTTAATTTTTTTTAAAAAATATTAAATATAATTTTATGGGGTGGCTAATGGGGTTTGAACCCATGACAACTGGAATCACAATCCAGGACTCTACCAACTGAGCTATAGCCACCAAATTTATTTGTATTTAAATAAATATATTATAAATTAAAAAAATTATCAATATAAATAATAATAATTCTATTTATATACGCCTGACAGGATTTGAACCTGAGACCTCTATTTTCGGAAAATAGTGCTCTATCCAACTGAGCTACAGGCGTATCTATAAATATATTCTTAAAAATATAATATAATAATAAAAAATTTTTTTTACTAATATTTATAAAAATATTAATTATAATTAAAAAATAAATTAGATAAATTATTTTTTTTTAATACTTAAAAATCTTACAAAAAAAAAAAAAAAAAAATAAAGAATTATATTAATTTAATATATTTATAAATATAATTTATATACAAAAATTCTAGTAATATATTTAACCACGTTTCATTAAATCAAAAAATTCTTCATTAGTTCGACTTACAGATAATCTATTAATTAAAAATTCTATAGCATCTATTTCAGATAAAGGATGAAGAATTTTTCTTAAAACCCACATTTTTTTTAATTCATGCGTAGATGTTAATAATTCTTCTTTTCTTGTTCCAGACAAATTATAATCAATTGCTGGAAATACTCTTTTTTCAGCAATTTTTCTAGATAAAGGTAATTCCATATTTCCCGTACCTTTAAATTCTTCGTAAATTACTTCATCCATTTTAGATCCAGTATCTACTAAAGCAGTAGCAATAATTGTTAAACTTCCTCCCTCTTCAACGTTTCTCGCTGCTCCAAAAAATCTCTTTGGTCTATGTAATGCATTAGCATCTACTCCTCCTGTTAAAACTTTTCCAGAAGAAGGTACAATAGTATTGTATGCTCGAGCTAACCTTGTAATAGAATCTAAAAGAATAATTACATCTTTTTTATGTTCTACTAATCTTTTAGCTTTTTCGATAACCATTTCAGAAACTTGTACATGACGTAATGCAGGTTCATCAAATGTAGAAGCTATAACTTCTCCATGTACTAATTTTCTCATTTCAGTTACTTCTTCAGGTCGTTCATCAATTAATAAAACCATTAATACACAATCTGAATGATTATATGCAATACTTTGTGCAATATTTTGAATTAACATAGTTTTTCCAGCTTTAGGAGGAGCAACGATTAATCCTCTTTGTCCTCTACCTATTGGAGAAGCTAAATCTAAAACACGAGCAGTTAAATCTTCAGTAGACCCATTACCTCTTTCCATTCTTAAACGAGAATTTGCATGAGTTGGTGTTAAATTTTCAAATAAAATTTTATTTCTTGCATTTTCTGGTTGATCATAATTTACTTTATTTACTTTCAATAAAGCAAAATATCTTTCTCCATCTTTAGGTGGTCTAATTTTACCTGAAATTGTATCACCTGTTCTTAAATTAAATCTTCTAATTTGACTAGGAGAAACATAAATATCATCTGGTCCTGCTAAATAAGAACTATTTAAAGATCTTAAAAATCCAAAACCATCTTGTAATATTTCTAATACTCCATCTCCAAAAATATCTTCTCCACTTTTAGCATGTTGTTTTAAAATTGAAAAAATAATATCTTGCTTTCGCATACGAGCTAAATTTTTTAAACCAACTGTTTCTCCAAGTATAATTAATTTTGATACAGGAGTATTCTTTAGAATTGTTAGATTCATAATGGTAAGTTCTTAATAAAATAGAAGTGATGATTCTTTTTTAAAATGTATTTTTTATAAAATTATATTAAATCAAAAATAATTAATAAAAATACATATTTAAAATAAATAAATTTAAAAATAATTAATGTATATTTTTATTCAAAAATAAATGTAATTGTTCTTTAGATAAAAATCCAATATTTTTATCGATAACTTGATCTTTTTTAAAAAGTATTAAAGTTGGTATACTTTGTATAGAATATTCAGATGTAAGTGTAGGATTTTTTTCAATATCAATTTTTATAATTTTTAAGTTATCTTTATATTGATTATAAATTTCTTTTAATATAATAGACAAAGATTGACATGGAGCACACCAAGTAGCCCAAAAATCTACTAAAAGATATTTTTTATTTTCTGATAAATATTTTTCGAAGTTTTCATCTGTAATATTTTTAATTTTTTTTGTCATAAATAAAATCTCTAAAATATTGTTTTTTGTAAAATACGTTTTTTGAAATCATTATATATAAATATAAATAATAATAAATTTTTATAAAAATTTTTTAATTTTATAAAATATTAAATAATAAATTAAAACTATTTTTATCAAAATTAAAAAATTAATTTAATAAATTAGAATTTATTAAAAATATAAAATTTTTTAAGTGAATATAATAAAAAGTTAGAATATTTTTAAGAAAATCAAATAATTTTCTTAAAAATAATTCCTAGAAATAATAGTATTTATAGAATAAAAAGTTATATTTACAAACATAAATTTATAATTTAAAATTAATTTTTTTCATATCTTTCATGTATTTTCTTAATTTTCTTCCAACTTTTTCAATAGGATGATTATAAATTTTTTCATCAATATTTTTTAACGTTATATTATCTACATCATTTGATACTAAAAGATTACCTAAATCTCCATATTTTAAATTAATTATAAAATCTTTTAATAAAGGAATTGCTTTTTTAGAAAATAAATAATTACCATATTCAGCAGTATCTGATATCACAATATTCATTTCAAATAATTTTTTTCTAGAAATAGTATTTGCAATTAAAGGTAATTCATGCAAAGATTCATAATATGCTGATTCTTTACGAATACCTGAATTTAACATAGTTTCAAAAGCTAATTCAATACCTGCTTTTAAAAGTGCAACCATAAATACTCCATGTCCAAAATATTCTTCTTCCGGAATATCATCTAAATACTTTGGAGAATTTTCAAACATAGATCGTTGTGTTTCTTTTCTCCAATTTAATAATTTTTGATCATCATTTTTCCAATCTTTAATCATATTTAAAGAAAAATTTCCGGAAATAATATCATCCATATGTTTTTTAAATAAAGATTTAAATAATTTTTTTAAATTTTTTGCTAAATAAAATGCTCGAATTTTAGATGGATTAGATAATCTGTTCATCATTAAAGTAATTCCACCATGTTTAAGAGACTCAGTAATTACTTCCCATCCATGTTGTATTAACTTTCCAGAGTATCTCGTATCATGTCCTTCATTAACTAAATATTCATATAAAACTATAGATCCAGTTTGTAATAAACCACATAATATTGTTTGTTCACCCATTAAATCAGATTTAACTTCAGCTGAAAAAGATGAATGTAATACACCAGCTTTATGTGATCCTATCGCAAAAGCCCATGCTTTAGCATAATCTAAACCTTTTTTTAAAATATTATTTTTTTTATGTACTGCAATTAACGCTGGAACTCCAAATCCTCTTTTATATTCCTCACGTACTTCTGTTCCAGGACATTTTGGAGCAACCATAATTACTGTAATATCTTTTCTAATAATTGTACCCATTTCTACAATATTAAAACCATGAGAATAACCTAATACTGAATTTTTTTTCATAAATAATTGCAATTCTTTTACTACAACTTCATGTTGTTTATCTGGAGTTAAATTAATAACTAAATCTGCTTTAGGAATAATAGACTCATATGTATCTACATTAAAATTATTTTCAATAGCACGTAACCAAGATTTATTTTTATTTAATATACTATTTTTTCTTAATGCATAAGAAACATCTAAACCAGAATCTCTCATATTTAAACCCTGATTTAAACCTTGAGAACCACACCCCACAATAACAATTTTTTTATTCTTTAAAATATTTAATCCATTCAAAAAACATTCTTTATGAATAATTTTACATTGACTTAATTCTTGAATTTTTTGACGAAAATTTAATGTATTAAAATAATTCAACATTCTTAAATTACTCCATTATTGATAAAAAATTACATTCTGATTAAGAATAATAATATTAATTCAAATAATTTTAAAAAATTATATTACTTTAAAAATTTTTTAATTTTTTTTTGTCTTTCACTGCTCCTTTATCTGCACTTGTAGCAAAAAAAGAATAAAATTTTAAAGAAGAAGATACTAAACGTTTTCGATTGATAGGAATAAATGGCTTATTTTTTTGGTTTTCTAAAATAAATCTTTGATTAATTTCTGTTTCAGAAACAAGTAATTTTAAACTACGTTTTGGAATATTTATTTCTATTAAATCACCATTTTGTACTATAGAAATTAATCCTTTATTTGCAGCTTCTGGAGAAATATGTCCTATAGATAAACCAGATGTACCACCTGAAAATCGTCCATCTGTTATTAATGCACATTTTTTATCTAAATTCATGGATTTTAAATATGTTGTAGGATATAACATTTCTTGCATTCCAGGTCCACCTTTAGGGCCTTCATATCTAATAACAATTACATCTCCAATACAGATTTTTTTATTTAATATAGCAAAAGATGCATCTTCTTGTGATTCATAAACTCTAGCAGGTCCTTTAAATATTTGTAATTTTTTATCAACACTTGCAGTTTTAACAATACATCCATCCAATGCAAGATTCCCATATAAAACTGCTAAACCACCATCTTTGCTATAAGCATTATCTACAGACCGAATACATCCTTTTTTTCTATCTAAATCTAATTTTTCCCATCTAAAAGATTGTGAAAAACCTTTTTTTGTTCTACGTCCTAAAGGTCCTGCTAAAAAAAATTTTTTAACTTTTTTATCTTTTGTTAATAAAACATCATATTTTTTGAACATTTGATCTAAAGTCAAACCAAGTATGTTTTTAACTTGAGAATTAATTAATTTTTTTTGATTTAATTCAGATAAAATAGATATAATTCCACCAGCTCTATGTACATCTTCCATATGATATAAAGGTGTACTAGGAGAAACTTTACATATATGCGGTATTTTTTTCGATAAAGAATTAATATCTTGAATTTTAAAATTAATTTTGCCTTCATGTGCCGCAGCTAATAAATGTAAAACAGTATTTGTAGATCCACCCATAGCTATATCTAATGACATAGCATTTAAAAAAGAATTTTTATTAGCTATTGAACGAGGTAAATACTCTCTACGATTATTTTTGTAATAATCGCAAGTGATTTTAACAATTAATCTAGATCCTTGTACAAATAATTTTTTTCTATCAGTATGTGTAGCTAATAAAGTACCATTTCCTGGAAGCGCTAAACCTAATGCTTCTATTAAACAATTCATTGAATTAGCTGTAAACATTCCTGAACAAGAACCACATGTTGGACATGCTGATTTTTCAATTTCATCTACGTCTAAATCAGAAAAATTTGGATTTGCACTGCTCATTATAGCATCTACCAAATCTAATTTAAAATGATTTAGTAAATTATTTTGAGTATGAATTTTTTTACCTGCTTCCATAGGACCACCGGAAACAAAAACTGTAGGAATATTTAATCTTAAAGCGCTCATCAACATACCAGGAGTAATTTTATCACAATTTGAAATACAAATCATTGCATCTACACAATGTGCATTAATCATATATTCTATTGAATCTGCAATTAATTCACGTGAAGGTAATGAATATAACATTCCTGAATGACCCATGGCAATACCGTCATCAATTGCAATAGTATTAAATTCTTTTGGAATACCACCTGATTTATATATTTCTTTTGAAATTACATTTGCGACTTCTCGAAGATGAATATGACCTGGAACAAATTCTGTAAAAGAATTAACTATAGCTATAATTGGTTTTCCAAAATCTTGATCAGTCATTCCTGTAGCTCTCCATAAAGCTCTAGCTCCAGACATATGTCTTCCATGAGTACTTTTTTTGGAACGATATTCAGGCATAATTTTTATTCCATAAAGAATATTTAATAAAATATTTTTTAAATTTTTATAAATAAATATTTTTTATAAATAAAAAATTTTTAAAAAAATTTTTATATACACTCTTTTTAAAATAGAGTTCTATAAAA
Source organism: Buchnera aphidicola (Chaitophorus sp. 3695) (assembly GCF_964058985.1). Lineage (NCBI taxonomy): Bacteria > Pseudomonadati > Pseudomonadota > Gammaproteobacteria > Enterobacterales > Erwiniaceae > Buchnera > Buchnera aphidicola. Next base: position 466,914 of record NZ_OZ060379.1, read on the forward strand.
GATAAACTAAAAATATGTATAAAATACTTTTGTCTAAAAATTTTATTAAATATTTATGTTTAAAATATTTAAATTTAATTTTTTATGATAATATTTTTTTTATACAAGGGTGGAGGGATTTGAACCCCCAACAGTCGGTTTTGGAGACCGATGCTCTGCCAATTGAACTACACCCTTATTATAACAAAAAAATAAAGACAATATTCTATATAATACAATTTTATAAAAAAATCAAGAATAATTATTTTTATAAATTAATTTTATTTAATCTATTTAAAATTCTATAAAATACTGAATATTTAATTTACTATAATGTATAATATATTAAAATAAAAAATTTTTAAAAAAACTTAAAAATATATTTATATAGTTTTAAATTTAATATAATAAAAAATCTATCAAGAGTAAAAAAAAATGAAAATTCCAATTTATTTGGATTATGCTTCTACTACTCCAGTAGATCCTATAGTTGCAAAAAAAATGATGAACTATTTAACTATAGATGGAATATTTGGAAATTCTGCATCTAGATCACATAAATTTGGATGGTCTGCTGAAGAAGCTATTAATATTTCTAGATTTGAAATAGCTAAAATAATTCACGCTGATCCTCGTGAAATTATTTTTACTTCTGGAGCTACAGAATCAAATAATTTAGCTATAAAAGGTATTACTAGTTTTTATCAAAAAAAAGGTAATCATATTATTACTAGCCAAACAGAACACAAATCTGTTTTAGATACATGTCGATATTTAGAAAACCAAAACTTTAAAATTACATATTTAAAACCTAAAAAAAATGGTTTAATTGATTTAAAAGAACTTCAAAAAAAAATATCTGAAAAAACGATTTTAATTTCAATTATGCATGTAAATAATGAAACCGGAGTAATACAAAATATACATAAAATATCTGAAATTTGTTTATCAAGAAATATTTTTTTTCATGTAGATGCAACACAAAGCGTAGGTAAAATACCTTTAAATGTAAATAAAATAAGAATTAATTTATTATCTTTTTCTGCACATAAAATCTATGGACCTAAAGGAATAGGAGTTTTATATGTAAAAAGACAACCTCGAATTAGAATTTATCCACAAATACATGGTGGAGGACATGAAAGAGGTATGAGATCTGGAACATTAGCGGTACATCAAATTGTAGGTATGAGTCAAGCATGTAAACTTGCTAGAAAAAATATTAAAAAAGATTATTTAAAAATAGAGAAACTAAGAAATACTTTATGGAATGGTTTATCAAAAATTTCAGAAATTCATTTAAATAGTAATTTAGATTCAAAAAAAGGAAGCCCTTATATATTAAATATCAGTTTTAAATATATTGAAGGTGAATCTTTAATTATGTCTTTAAAAGAAATAGGAATTTCTTCTGGATCAGCTTGTACTTCAGCTAGTTTAGAACCATCTTATGTATTAAAAGCACTTGGACTAAAAGATGAATTAGCACATAGTTCTATAAGATTTTCTATAGGTCGTTTTACAACATTAGAAGATATTGAATTTACGATTCAATTAGTAAAAAAATCTGTTCAAAAATTACGTAATCTATCTCCTTTATGGGAAATGTATAAAAACGGTATTGATTTAGATAAAGTTAATTGGAATACATAATTTTTTTTTAAAAATATCAATTTTAAAAGGATCGATAACATGGCATATAGTAAAGAAGTTTTAGATCATTATGAAAATCCTAGAAATGTAGGATCTTTTTCTAATAAAAAAAGTAAAAAAATAGGAAGTGGTTTAGTTGGTGCTCCAGCATGTGGAGATGTAATGAAATTAGAAATAAAAGTTAATAAAAAAGGAATTATAGAAGATGTACGTTTTAAAACATATGGATGTGGTTCGGCTATTGCATCTAGTTCTTTAATTACAGAATGGATAAAAGGAAAATCTATAAATTCCGCAAGTCAAATAAAAAATAAATCTATAGCAAAAAAATTAAGTTTACCACCAGTTAAAATACATTGTTCTATTTTAGCTGAAAGTGCTATTAAAGCTGCAATTCAAGACTATAAAAATAAAAACAAAATTAAATAAAAAATAAATAGTTAATAAAATTCTAAAAAATTATTTATACATATATTTTAATTTATTAAATTCAAATAAATAAAGAGAACATATGAATTATTTTTCTTATTTTAAATTACCAAAAAAATTTAATATTTCAATAAAAGATTTATCTAAAAGATATTATTTTTTACAAAAAAAATACCATCCTGATTTTTTCGTAAATTGCTCTTATAAAAAAAAAAAAATGCGTTAAAAAAATCTATTTATACTAATAAAGGTTACAAAATTTTAAAAAATCCATTAAAACGCATGCAATACATTTTAAAATTAAATGGATTTAATTTAAAATCATTAAAAATAAATACAAATCTAAATCAATCTTTTTTAAACAAACAATTTAAATATTATAAAAAATTAAGTCAAATACAAAAAAATAAAAATAATATAAAAAAAATTACTTTATTTTATAAAGAAATTAATCAACTAATAAAAAAATATATTAAAAAAATTTTAATAAAATTTAAAAAAAAATCTTGGAAAAAATCTTTTATTATATTTCAAAAAATATTATTTTTACATAATTTTAAAAAAAAAATTAAATAAAATAAATCATTATAAAAATTCTTTCTAAATAAAATTTTTGAAATTTAATTAAATAAAGAGTAAATAAATATGCCTAAAATAAAATTTTTACCGCATAAAAAATTATTACCTAATGGAGGTTCTTTTTTTGGAAAAGAAGGAGAATCGATTTTAGATGTTGCTTTAAAAAATAATATAAAAATAGAACATGCTTGTGAAAAATCATGTTCTTGTAGCACATGCCATTGTATAATAAAAAAAGGATTCTCTACATTATCTCAAATTACTGAAAAAGAAGAAGATGTTTTAGATAAAGCATGGGATTTAACTGAAAATAGTAGATTATCATGTCAAGCAAAATTAGGAAAATCAAATATTGAAGTTAAAATTCCTAAATATACTACAAATCATACTTAATACAATAAATATTTTTTTAATTTTATTACAAATTATTTTTTTTTTAAAGTATAAGGATTTTTACTATTTTTAAACTCTAAAACTAAAGGGATACCAAATAAATTTAAAGAAGATTGAAAAAAGTTATTTAAATATTTTTTATATGATTGAGATAAATTATTAACTCTATTTCCATGTACAATAATAATTGGTGGATTTATTCCACCAGAATGCGCATATTTTAATTTTGTACGAATATAACTGCTTTTAGAGACAGGTTTTTGATTTTTAATTGCTTGTTGTAAAATTTTTGTTAAAAATTTACTACTATATTTTTTATTTTGTAAAAGATATATCTTTTTAATTGAATTTAATAATAAATTTTGAATATTTTTCGTAAAAATTGCAGAAATGTAATAGAATTTTATATTTTTGAGAAAACGAAAACGAAATAAAAAATTATCTTTGAATAATTTTTGATCTTTTTTATTTAATAAATCCCATTTATTCAATAATATAATCATGGATGATCTAAACGTATAAATTAAATTTGATAAGATTATATCTTGATTAGAAATATTTTTTTCTGTAACATCAATAACCAATATTGATAAATCTGAATTTTTTAAAGTGATAATGGATTTTTTTACAAATATATTTTCTAAATTATCATGTATCTTAGATTTTCTTCTTATACCAGCTGTATCAAAAAAAATAAATTTGATATCTTTAAAAATTGTAGATACTAAAACTGTATCTCTTGTTGTTCCAGGAATTTTAGAAGTGATAATTCTATTATTTTTATTTATTAATCTATTAATTAACGTAGATTTTCCTGCATTTGGTTTTCCAATAACAGCTATTTTAATTATTAAATTAAAATTTTTTATTTTAGAAAATTTTTTAGATATATTAAATTTTTTTTTTAACAATACAGAATTGTTTAAAAACAATAAAACATTTTTCTTTAATCTATCTAAACTTTTCTTATTTAAAGCAGAAATTTTGTATATTTCTCGAAAACCTAATTTATAAAAACTATTTATATAATCAAAATTTTTTGCTTGATCTATTTTATTTATAATTAAAATAATTGATTTTTTATGTTTTCTTAATTTTTTAGATATTTCTTGATCTAAATATGTTAGTCCAGATTGAGCATTTACTATAAAAAATATTAGATCTGATTCAGATATAGCTAAATTATTTTGTATTAATATTTCTTTTCTTAAAATATCCTTTTCTGATGGAAAAAAGCTTGCTGTATCTATTAATTTTATTACATTATTTTCTAATATAAATAATCCAATTTGTCGATCTCTATTTAAATTTTTATATTTTTTTAAAATTAAAACTTGTTTAGTTTTTGTTAAATAATTAAATATTGTAGATTTTCCTACATTTTGATTTCCAATAAGAGCTATCTTAAAAGTCATTTTTTAATAATACCTGATTTTATAGATAAATATTTTAAAAAATTATTTAATGTATAAAAAAATTAATTAAATGAAACATTATTATATAAATATAAATAATTTAATTGATTATTTTGATACATATATTTTTCTATATTTTGTTTATATATTTTAGAAATATTATTCCATGGATATTGCTTCATATAGTTTAATATTTGTAAAGAGTATTCTGGATTTTTTAATTGAAATGCCATGTGAAAAAATTTTAAAGACAAATTATTTCTAAGATCGGCGTCATTTACATAAGACAAATAGTTTTGATAATGTGTTGTAATAAAATAAATATCTTTTTCATTCAAATTTTTTTTCATTAAATTTAATGTATTTAAAGAATTATAAAAGTTTTGATTATGATGAGAAAATATTTTTGAATATTTTTTCCCTAAATAATCTACAGTTTTTTTATAATTTATAAAATCTAATTTACGAATATATTTTTGAAATAAAGGAACATTTTTTAAATAAAAAATACCAGCTACAAATAAAATTAAAACAAAAAAATAAATATAAATTTTATTTCTTTTTAAATCCATAAAAATTTTACACCTTTTTTATCAAATTATTAAATAATATATATAAATATATAAGTTTTTCAAATGAAATCAATAGTTTTATAAAAAAAATATAATTTAAAACAAT